>JAOFKK010000014.1 GCA_028040005.1 Rickettsiales bacterium | reverse complement strand
TTTGTCAAATTCAATGATTTTGCCTAAAAATTAAACTGCTTCAATGCAAAGGCCTCCTTTTGCAAAAGGTCTGTTAATTTAAAAATGGATTGCTCTATCAAAAGCATCCAATACTGACTCATGCATCATTTCTGATTGAGTCGGATGTGGAAAAATGGTTTGAATAAAGTCAATTTCGGTTAATTCCGCCTGTTTACCAATAACATAGCCTTGAATCATTTCAGTAGCTTCCGAACCAATGATGTGGGCACCTAATAATTCACCAGTTTTTTCATCAAAAATGGTTTTAATCATACCGTCAGTTTCACCCATTGCAATAGCTTTACCATTAGCCATATAAGGGAATCTGCCAATTTTAACTTTAAGTTTTTTTTCTGCTGCTTTTTTTTCTGTTAGTCCAACTGAAGCAATTTGTGGATAAGAATAGGTACAGCCAGGGATATTTTCAACATTAATAGTATGAATATCTTTTAATTTATATTTACCAAGGTCAGAGGCAATTTTTTCAGCAGCAATTACACCTTCATGAGAGGCCTTATGAGCAAGCCATGGGGCTGAAGTTACATCGCCAATAGCATAGATTGTTTTTTCATTAGTTTCTAGATATTTATCAGTTTTAATGAATGATTTTTCTAATTTAATGGCAGTTTTTTCTAATCCAATATTTTCAACATTTGGCACAATACCAACAGCTAAAATTGCTTTTTCGGCTTTAATTTCTTCAATTTTACCTTTAATTTCAACCTTTGCTGTGATAGTTTTATCTTTGTTTTTGATAATTTCTTTTAAAGCTGCTTTAGTATGGATTTTGATATTTTGTTTTTCAAAAGATTTTTTAGCTGCTTTAGAAATTTCTTCATCCTCAACTGGTAAGATATTATCAGCCATTTCAATAATTGTGACATCCGCACCCATATTTTTATAAAAGCTGGCAAACTCAACACCAATAGCGCCAGAACCAACAATAACCAAAGATTTTGGCATTTTTTCTGGCGTCATAGCCTCACGATAAGTCCAGATATAATCTTTGTCAGCTTCAATATTTGGAATTGTTCTTGCGCGAGCGCCAGTTGCTAAAATAATATTTTTAGCTAAAATATCTTCTATTTTTTTATTGCGATCATTACTATCATATAGTCCAATTTTACCTTTTGCTTCAATTTTAGCAAAATTATCAAAAACCCGTACCTTATTCTTTTTTAAAAGACCCTTAACACCAGAATTTAGTTGTTTAGAAACTGCCCTTGAGCGTGCAATAACTTTTTTAAAGTCAAATTTAATATTGTCAGCAGAAAAGCCAAATTCTTCCAAATTATGTAATAAATGATTAATTTCGCTACTTCTAAGAAGTGCTTTTGTAGGAATACAGCCCCAATTTAAGCAAATTCCACCAAGATGATTAGCCTCAATAAGTGCAACATTTAAACCGAGTTGTGCAGCACGAATTGCAGCAACATAACCACCAGGACCACCACCAATAATACAAAGATCAAAATTTTTCATAAATAATTTATAATTCAATTTAAGTTTTAATTTTTGATAAAATATCTAAATAAAATAGAAAATTCAACGATAAAAAGGAATATTGCAATAATATTTTATTTTAAGGGGCTGTTGTGAATTAAAAATATCCACAGAGATTTTTTATTGTTTTAAATTAAGAAGCCTATTTTACTTAAGGTAAATGAGCATCGCAGATTTAAAATGCTTGATTTTAGTGGGGTTGTTTACTGTTTTTTTGGTGGCAATAAAATTATATTATTTTTAATTTATTTTTTGTTGCTTATTTTCTCTAACTTGCTTTTTTGTCAAGCTGTTTATTTGTAAAATTATAAAATAATTATCTTTACTATTTGTGGTAAAATATTGAAAATTTACGTTATATTAAAAGTCATCTTAAAATAAGCGATATAGCAAAATATTTTTAGATAAAAATGGTAAAAAATGAGGGCAATATACCCATATTGTTCAAGGCATTTTACTTATATATATTTTTTTTAAGTAAGGAGTTGCAATTCAAAGAATTGTATCAAATTTTAGCTAAAAACATAAAGCTAGATTGCTTGATTTTATATATTAGTTTTTAAGGTGAGTTTTGGTATTGCATTACTTCCTAACTTTAAAGTAAAAATATGCTTTAAAGTCAGTAAGTTATATTGGGTATTTTTCTAATTTTAATCCACCTTATGTCAGTTCAAAATATTTCATCAAATGATGCTTTTGACTATTTGTCAAATCAAAATAATACCATTTTGGTAGATGTCAGAACTCAAGAGGAGTTTGATTCTATTGGTGTTGTAGATTTATCTTCTCTGAATAAAGAAGCGATATTTATTCCGTGGAGATTGCTACCTGATATGTCTATAAATGCTGATTTTGAATTTGAATTGATTGATAAAATTAAAAAACATATTAATGCCAATGAAAATGAGATCAATCTTCTATTTTTATGTAGAAGTGGCGCTAGATCAATGGAGGCTGCTCTTTTTATGTCGGATATTGGCTATAATTGCTTTAACATTGAAAAAGGATTTGAGGGGGATCCTGATGATAAGGGCGTAAGAGCAAATATTAATGGCTGGAAATTTAACAATAAACCGTGGAAAAAAAATAATTAATGATCGAGGGAAATAAAATAACATCAGATAAAAAGGATCTATTTTGGAAAAAGGCCAAGCTGCAATTTCAGAATTATTTTGATTATGAGATTTATGATAGATGGATTTCTAAAATTGATATTTTTTCTTTTTCAAAAGATGAGATTGTCCTTTCTGTGTCATCAAAATTTCTTCGCGATTGGATTATGCGCGAATATTTTGAAGTTATTAAAGATGCCATAATATCTGTTGATTCTAATATTAGGTTATTTTCATTAATTTTTATTGAAGATAATAAAAAAATAGATATAAAAATTAACAAAAAATCAAAAATTGTTAATCTTACTAAATATGACAATGTTTTTACTTTTGGTACCGATCTTAATGAAAAATTTACTTTTGATAATTTAATTATTGGTGATTTTAATAAATTGGCTGTTGGCGCTGCCAAAATTATATCTTCTAATAATGCTAGCTCTTTTTCATTGTCGGATATTAATCCATTATTTTTACATGGCTCTGTTGGTTTGGGCAAAACTCATATAGGTCAATCCGTTGCTTGGAAAATAAAGGAAGAAAATAAAAATCAAAATGTAATTTATTTATCGGCGGAAAGATTTGTTCATCATTTTGTTAAATCTATTCGCGATAAAACAATAATGGATTTTAAAGAAAAATTTAAAAATATCGATGTTTTAATAATTGATGATATTCAGTTTATTGCTAAAAAAACTGGTACACAAGAAGAGATGCTGCATGTTATTAATAATTTGGTTGAAAATAAAAAAAGAGTTATTTTGATTTGCGATCAATCTCCTGGTGATATTGATGATATAGGTGAAAAATTTAGATCCAGAATTGCTGGTGGAATGGTTGTCGATTTAAAACTACCAAATTATTGCGATAGGCTAGAAATATTAAGAAAAAAAATTACAGATTTAGCGATTGAAGTTGATGATGAGGTGTTGGAATTAATAGCCAGTAAAGTTAGCTCTAATATTCGTGATTTAGAAGGGGCTATTAAGAAGCTAGCCGCTAACTATATTATCGCTAATGAGGAAATTAATTTACAAAATACCAAAAATATTTTATTAGATTTTTTTAGAAATAGTCAAAGCAATATAGGATCTGAATTAATACAAAAACAAGTTGCTAAATTTTTTAAAATAAAGATAACTGATTTAAAGTCTACTTCTCGTAATATTAAGATTGCAAGATCAAGGCAAATAGCAATGTTTTTATTGAAGAATATGACAGATATGAGTCTTGCTCAAATAGGTAGGGAATTTAATAAAAACCATGCCACCGTAATATATGCTTGTAATAAAATTGAAGAATTAATCTATAAAGATTCTAATATTAAATCCAATATAAAAGAGATTGAAAATATAATTAATAATATTTAGAATTATCTTTCATAGGAATTTTTAATCTAATCATTATTCTCATTTAATAAATATAGTGAAATTATTTAAAAAAAAGATTAATTTTCTTATATTTCGGCCTTTAAGTTACAAAATATCAAAATTTCTTACCTTATCTTTATTATTATTTATATTCGCTTGTAGTGATAAATCTTGCATTGAAGCTAATGATTTTGGCGAATATGAAACTGATTATTTGTCGGTTAATCCTGGTATTGATACTAGTTGTAAATTTACATTACAAGAGCCTCATAATGCGTCTGGTGGCGAATCCAATGATTTTTATTATACACCAACACCCTCATTTGAGTTAATGCAAGATTCTGAGGATTTTAATAAATTTATTGAGATAATATCACATGAATATCAATCCTTTATTAATCAAGAGATAAAAACAGATGGACAATATCATAGTTTTTTTACAATATTCGACGGTGAATTAGGGGGTTATATAAATGGTAATGAGGGTAATGATAGCGACGATGGTGATGATAGTTACAGGAATTATCTATCAATATTAATAAATCAACAAAATAGAATTTTATTTAATAGGAATAGTAATGCAGTTGAAATATTTGACCCTTCTTTGAGTGATGAGGATATGGTAAAGTTTTTATATGGTGTTGAAGATGAAGATATTGCTGAACAATGTGAGGGTAGTGATAAATATTGCCCCTTCATTGATTCTATTATAGATAGATATAAATGGTATCCAAAAGATAGGTCTAATGTTGATCCTCAGTCGTCACATCTAGGGTGTGTTATGGAGCAAAGAGAATTGGATGATAGTGTCAGAACAGGCGCTAGTACTAATAATGTGCTCACAATAACATACCCACCTTTAAATATTTTTTTACAATGTATTAATAAGGCAATAAATAAGTGTGAAGCTGATAAAATATCACAAAAATTACAAGATTATTCTATTCTTAGCTCTAATGATAGAATATCACGAAGCTTCCCTCCTGCTAAGACTGATGCATATGATCCCGATATTAATGATTCTTTAATTATCACCCCACAATCAAATATTTACATTAGATCTGTAGGGGAAATATCACTAGGTAGTAATTTACTATATCCTGATATGTTTGTAGATCCTTTGTTACCTAATAATGGTAGCGCATTATTGCTGCAATCTAATAATAATTTAGATCCTGATTTTAGTAATTGGAGAGATTTTTCTAATCCTGCAATGAATCTATCAATCAAATCTGATTGGCAAATTGCTAATGATATATATCATACAGCTATTCCTAATAATAATAATAACTTAAAATCATCTTATAATGCTTTATCAAGATTAGTTATGTATATTGATGATTATAATGTTAATCCTGCTCCATCAATAGATTTTGCAATTTATAGCATTAATACGGGTAGTAATGATAATAACTTTAATTATAACGATGATAGTATAATTGGACAAAATATTAATAGTGATAATATTGAATATTATATTAAAGATAGTTATGAAGGTGATGCTATATTGGTAAATTTTAATATAGTTTTGCATAACACATTGTTCAGTTTATCAGGAATTAGTAATCAACATGATGCTGCCAGTTTAATAGATCAAGGAGCATTAAATTTATTTATTAATTCTCAGAGAATATGTGATGCCAATGTTTCAGAAGGGTGTTTAGATATAAGTACTAATGATAATAAAGAAATTGAGAATGTTATATTAAATAAAGGAGGTGTGTTTAAAATACAATTTTCTAATACAGATAATTTTGATATAAGTCAATTCAATTTAATCGATTCAAAAGATAATATTAATAATATATTCCAATTTTCTAAAACCAATAATAATGTCTATTTTTCTGATATTGTAGAATATTCGGGGTTATATAGTACTGAAGCAGGTTGTAGTGATGAATTTAAAGTTATTAATAATACCGATCTTTATACTGATATACGTGATAGAGATTTTAGTGTTAATATTAATAATACAATCTATCTTCGAAAGGGGCAGAAAACTTATTTTGAAGATGCGGACGAAAATTTAGTTAATTGCTCTTTAACTTTACAACATAGAAGGCCAGCATTTTTATGTAAAAAAAGAGCAATCCCTGTTTTTTATGTAAAAAATGTATTATGCACTTTTGATAATAAGGCTTTTTGTGTAACTGCCAATAATTCTTGTTTGTCGGGAGAGGGGAGTTGTGATATTAAGACTTCTTATGGTGCAATCTCATCACCTTCTGATACAGAAGAGGCTGTTGGTAATTTGATTAATAATTGTAAATCAGTAATTACATATGATGAAGAAAATGAACTTGAATTACACTCTTGCACATCTTTCATTAATAATCAGTGCAAAATGACATATCCCGATATTATTAATAATAATGAATTAGTTAATGATCCTAATTTTAGTAATTGCATTGAAAAATGTACAAATTGTATTGAGGATAGTTTTTCATACATTAATTTACCTGATGGTTCTTATGGATTAGAAGATATTGATATTTGTTATGATTTGGAAAATTACATTGGTAAGACAAGCGATATTACTAATGATACTATTATAGAAGGTGATGCTACTACTATAGAACAACAAATAGAACAGCAAATCAGTCCAGGATATGCATCTCCAGAAGAGCTAGCCGATCCAGAATATGAGCCACGCGCGGTGTCGACATATAAGGGTGCAAGGGAATTATCTTTTAATGGTATTTATGGTAATTTTGTGCAAAATGGCGAATTTCTTTTAAATAATAATCAATCTGATAATAGTAAATATAGTGGTTTGGTTAATTTATCTAAGGTGGGAAAGATTAAATTTTTAGTTGTTAATAATAATAATCTTGATTTGGATAATTCTGATTATAGTAGTAATTATGATAATAATTTTATTGATGATATTGTTCGAGGTGATGGTAATGGCTATTTGGTAGAATTTGGATCTGTAGATAATATTTACCGCAATGGTCATATGATGGAATCTTATTTATGCTATTCTGGTTCAGGAATATCTCCATCATGCTCAACGCTTGAGAGATCGCAATTAATTGCAGATTCAGTTAATAATTCAACCTTAGTTGGCATTGCTGGTTATCAATATAATGTTAATGAAATTGAATATCAGAATATATGTAAATCTGCAGTAAATGCCGATACAGGTGAAAAGACAAATTTTGGTTATTATTTTAATAAATTTGGGCAATTAGAAGAAATGAATAAGGAAGATTCTAACCATTGTCCTAATTTAGAAATAATACCAAATAACAAAGGGCAGGTTAGGAGGTATTATAGCAATGATCAAAATCAAATTAATGATAGTAAGGATTTTCAATTATATTTTTCTATAATTGATGATCAGGAGAATAACTGCTTGATGTATAAGGATGATGTTAATTCGAGCAGCGACTGTGATAATAATTTACATTATGACCACCCAATTACTACTGGTAAGGAAAAATGTAATGGTATTAAAATGGATAATCCTTATTATATAGGCGAAGATACTGAGTGTATGGATGGTTATTTAATAGAAAATCCACATTATAATTTAAGTGCTTCTGGCGATATTAAGGATTATTGTAAATATAATTGTAAAGAACAACATGATACTCCTGGTATCAATCAAAATGAATGCTATAATAACATTATTTTAAATGATATTAATATTAGCGAGGATTCAAGATATCTTTGCTCTGATAATTGCGATGCCCCAACATCTAAAGCTAATATGGCAACAGATGAAGAGGATTTTTGTCAAGATACAGATATATCTAAGTGCAATGATAGAAAATATTATTGCGCTAATAAATTATTCGATAATTATGGCTCATATGAAGTAGAAGTTAAGGTTAAAGACAGCTCCAAATTTCATAGTATTATTTATAATATGCTATCTCCAATAACTGATTTTATTTATGGTTCTGCTGAAATATGTATAGAGGGTAAGGAGCTATTTACTCAAGAAGGAGAGTATATTGGCCTATGTAAAGAGATTGAGCATGGTAAATCATCAATAAATTCACATATATTTGGAAATAATATAAATTTTCGAGATTCAAGAAAAAAAGAATATGTAATTTTAAACAATAATAACACCGCTTTAATACAAAAATATCAACAACCATTGGGTAAATATGCTTGTAAAAATAATAGAGGTCAGGCGGTAGATGATAAATCACAATGTGATGGCAATAATTTTGCCAATATTATTAATGATTCAAATATTATTAATGTTGCTTCTATTGATATTAGGGAGGGTAATATTTATGAATATGGCGAAAGGATATTACATCCTGAATATGGCTATGTTTTTCGTAAGGATAGTATGGCCAAAACAGTTTATGTTAATATTATTAATAATGATATATATAAAATTTTATTTAAAACATTAATGGTTTTAGCTCTTATGTTTTATGGAGGTTCTTATTTAATGGGAATGAGCGAATTCTCGAGGGCCGAAATAATGACAAGAGTTATCAAGATAGGGTTCTTGATGTTGTTATTGAGTCCTAGTGGCTGGTTTTGGTTTCAAAATATATTTGTTAGTTTTTTTGAAAAAGGAGCTGATTATTTATCAATTTTAATGATCTCTTCTTTTGAGTCTGATGAGGTGGTTAATAATGCCCTAAATAGTAAATATTTTGACCCAGCCTTGCTATTTGCTTCAGTAGATAAGATGATTTCATTACTTTCTCTTACTGTATTTTACAAAGTAAGCGCTTTATTTTTTAGTAGTATTTTTGGATGGTTATATTTGTTGATTATATTATGGTCTATAGCCTTATATTTTAAAGTAGCTGTGCAAGTTATGTTGCTATATTTAACTGCAAAATTATTTATTAATTTTACATTTTTATTGGCTCCCATATTGTTTTTATTATTATTGTTTGAGCAAACTAAGGATACTTTTGAAAAATGGTTAAATCAAATTGCCAGCTTTTCACTGCAGCAAATTATCATTTTATTTACTTTTAGCTTATTTAATGCAATTTTATATTATCTCATTAAATCTGTATTAGCTTATAAGGTATGTTGGGGAACGGTGTGGCAAATTAGTTTAGTGACAAAGATATCATTATTTAAGTGGTGGACAATAGCAGGTGATATGTCTAATCCTTCATCTGATTTTGCCCCAACTTTAATATCTATATTAGCTATATATTTTATGGTTATGATTATGCAGGAATTTATTAATAGTGCCTCTGGTTTTGCTGAAAGACTGGTTGATGGTATTACCGCCGATAGTACCGCCAAAGCAATCCAAGGTAAAGTTTCGGAGTCTATAAAAGCTATGAATGTTAGTTATAATCATTTAAGAAGTAATAATGAAACATTAAAAAAATATACCCCTAAATATGGTTTACGAGATAAGGCGATGGGGGTTGTATTCAATGCAGGTAAGGGAGTTGAGGATCAGAGGTTGAGCAAGTTACAGGCAGAAAAAGAAAGTAATCATCAAAGAGGGCAAATGAAAAAAGCTGCTAATAAGGCAGTAAATGAGTATAAGGCAAAAGCAATTGCCGGGAAGCATGAAAATGACAAAGATAATAAATTATTTCAAAGTAATAAAAAGGAAGATGGCAAAGATAATGCAATGGATAGAATAGCTAAGATACAAGATGTCAGGGATAATGCTATGCGTAATTATTTAAAAGAGTATTATGAAAGTCGAGGCAAAACTATTGGCCCTAAAGAGGTGCAAGAAAAAATGCAACAATTAAAAGATTCAAGATCTGATAATGCATCATTTAGTCATGATAGTCTTACCTCATTAGCATTTGCTAAAATGTCTAATAAGGTTAATATGATTAGTAAGAATAAATATGACAATAGTGATGCAATTAAGGAATCTACTATAAAAGCTAAAGATGTTAAAAATGCTTATAAATTATTACAAAAAGATTCTAAAAAACCTCTTTCAGAAACAGGAAAATTAACGCCAGATGAGATTGGAAGAAAGTTAGGTGAGGCTAAAAAAGAGGCATATAAGTCAATTAGTGACAAAAAAGACAATCCACGATTAAGTGATAGGCGTTTTATAGATGGTCTTGACATAATAATAGAAGATAGGCAAAAAAAATATAAAGAAGAACATGGCTTAATAAAGGCTACTAGTAAGAATATTGGTCAATATTCTTCTGATACTAGAAAAGGAATGGGTGAAACTAAGTCATATATTAGGAAGGAAGTCCCTGAAACTTTATCAGATACCAAGAAAAAAACGGTTAAAACTGCGTCATATATATCAACTGAATCGAAGTCAATTATATCATCATCCCCTTATTATGCAAAAGAGGTCGGTAAATTTGCCGGAAGAGCCATTGACGCTGGAACTGGAGATCGAATTTCTGCTGGTTATTCTATGATAAAATCATCTTCTACTAAAACAAGAAAAATGGATGAATTAACATCTGATAGAAAAAAGAGAAAAGCACAAAATGTAGCTGATAGAAAAAAGATAAAAGCACAAAATATAGATAACAGAGAAGAGCAAAAAGCAAAAAATACATTAAGTAGAGAATCAGAAAAATGGGAAAAGCTTGATTCTACCGATGCAATGTCAAAAACTTATAATATGTCGCTCAATATTACTAAGCCAATATTAAAAAAATATCATAAATTAGATAACGCTTTTAGAATCGCCGCCAATAATGCAGAAAATGCCTATAGAATCGTCGCCAATAATTTAGATCGCTTTAAAGATGCTCGAAAATCAGATGCAAGGATTTTGGCTGAAGAATCTTTACAAAGGAAAGGAAAGATAATTTTAGAAAGGAATCATAAAAAGGTTGATCCAGATTCTGGGGTAAAAAAAGGGGCAGTTTTGAGCGATCCAATATTACAAGCATCTTCAGCATATAAATCTGCTTTAAGCGGGTCTCAAAATGTAGTTATCACAGCTTTAACTGCTCTTGGATTGAGGCAAGAGTGGACAGAGGAGGAGAAGAATAAGGTTGACGCAAAAGAATCAGATATTGAAGAAAGAGGCGGTGTAAAATATTTAGAAGAAAGGGTAGATGAGGTAGTTGAGCGCTATAATAAAGATGGTGGTAAGCAAGATATTGAGGATAAATTAGGGCTAGATATAGCAAAAATAGATAAGGATAATATTCGTCAAAAAGTAAGGGAATTTTTATTAGATGCAGAAGAGGGTAAAAAAGGATATCATAGAGATTGGAGAAATGAGATTTTTGACAATGATAAAAAGATAATAGGCTTGTCAGATGGTAGTAAAACGAATGAGGGTTTAGAAAAAGGAGATGGTGGTGGAGGTAAGGCAAAGGCGTAAAGTAGTAAGTTGGTAAAATATTTAATAATTAATTGTCTTTTTAATTTAATGTGGTTTATTATGGTATTATGAGACCTTTGCATAATTGAAGTAGTTTGATTTTTTAGAAAATCAATTGTGCAAAGGTCTCATTATGCTATTAATTTTGCGGGTGTAGCTCAATGGTAGAGCCCCAGCCTTCCAAGCTGGTCGTGAGGGTTCGATTCCCTTCACCCGCTCCAAAATTATATAATTTAGACCTTTGCATATTATACCATTTATCAAAAATAACTATGCATATTCTTTATCTTTTGAGCCTAAAAATTATCTAAAAAATAAAACTACTTCAATTATGTAAAGATCTTATTTAAAAATTTTTATTATTTACTTTCAAAAGTTATTAAATTATAATCCAAAATATCTCTGTAGATTAAAAAATATTTTATTTTACAAAATCGATTTAACATAGATGCTTAATATCATTTATCTTTAATAATGGTTTTTTTAATGATAATTGATATAACTTATCTATATTTGCAATATTATATCCAAATTGATGGAAAATTCAAAAAAAGATCCAAATATGCTTAAGCCAAAAATTTCTATTTTTGGTATCGGTGGTGCCGGCGGCAATGCTCTTAATAACATGATTCAATCAAATCTTGAAGGGGTTGAATTTATTGCTGTTAATACTGATTATCAGGCATTGTCCGATTCTCTTGCTTCTAATCGTATTCAATTAGGTGAGGAGTTAACAAAGGGTTTAGGGGCCGGCTCTTTTCCTGATATCGGACGCAAAGCTGCTGAGGAAAGTGCTAATGAAATTTTAGATTATATTGAAGGTAGTAGCATGGTATTTGTTACTGCTGGCATGGGTGGTGGAACTGGAACGGGAGCTTCCCCTGTAATTGCAAAATTAGCTAAGGAGCAAGATATACTAACTGTTGCAGTAGTTACAAAACCCTTTCACTTTGAAGGTAAGGGTAGGATGGATGTTGCTCAAGAAGGTATTGAGGAATTAAAAAAATATGTTGATACAATAATTGTTATCCCAAATCAAAACTTATTTAGAATTTCTAACGAACAAACAACTTTTGAATCGGCTTTTAAAATGGCTGACGATATTCTTCATACTGGTGTTCGAGGTATAACTGATTTAATAGTTAAGCCAGGCTTAATTAATCTTGATTTTGCTGATATTAGAACCATTATGACCAAAGGTGGTAAAGCAATTATGGGAACGGGTGAAGCTCATGGAGAGGAGAGGGCTGTTGTTGCTTGTGAAGCTGCTATTTCAAACCCCTTACTTGATGATGTATCAATTCAAGGAGCTAAAGGTGTGTTGGTTAATATGACGGGAGGTACTGACATGACTTTGTTTGAAGCCGATATGGCTGTAAATAGAATTAGAAAAGAAGTTGATGAGAATGCTACAATTATTTTTGGTACAGCATTTAAGGAGGATATGCAGGGTCAAATTCGTATATCAGTTGTGGCAACTGGAATTGAAATTGACCAGCAACAGGGGGAAGAGGAGTTTTTTCCAAAAATTATAACTACTGAAGATATAAAAAATGATAGAGATAGTAATGAAGATTTGATATCTACCATCTCTAAGAAAAAATCAACATTTTTTGATCCAGGGGTTGCAAAAAGGCCCGATGAAGATGTAGATCAAATTGTTATTGATATTGAATCTGATCAAGAAAATTCAGATTCTAATGATCAGATAGATGAAGAATTGCCTAATATTGATAATGAATTAAATAATAATATACAGGAAAGTCAAATATCAAAAGATAAATCCACTGATGATATAAAAAATATTAATGAACAAATATCCAATATAGAGAAGTTAGAAAATAAAGACTCTAAAAAAACAGATCAAAAAAAAGACAAATCTTCTTTTAAGTTGTTTTCTTTTATGAATTCTAAAAAAAATAAAAAAGAAGTAAAAAAGAATCAAAAAAAAGAAAATGAAGAAAAAATTATCAAGGAAAAATTAGAAAAATTAGAAAAAGTTCACGCAGAAGAGCAAAAAATTAAAAATTCTAATGATAATAAATCTAAGGATAATCCATTAGGTGTTAAGGATGATAATGATAATAATGATATGGAGGATATTTTATCAATTCCTGCTTTTCTTAGGAAAAAATAATTACTATTAATGGTAATAGATGAAGATCATTTTTGGCTTAATATTAACAAAGATGCTGGATTTTCTTCTGCAAAAATAGTCGCTATAATTAAAAAAACTCTCAAAGTTAAAAAAATTGGTCACGCTGGAACCTTAGATCCTATTGCTACCGGAGTTTTGCCAATTGCTGTTAATCGCGCAACAAAAACAATTGACTATATACAATCCGAAGAAAAGGAATATTATGCTGAAATTAAATGGGGAGAAAAAAGAGATACAGATGATATTGAGGGCAAAATAGAATCCATATCAAAAAAAAGACCTACGAATTTAGAAATTTTATCTGTTATTGTAAAATTTTTAGGTCAAATAGAGCAGGTACCACCAGAATTTTCTGCTATTAAAGTGTCGGGTAAGAGATCTTATCAATTAGCTCGAGATGGTTATAAGCCAAAGTTAAAATCAAGATTAATCTCAATCAAGGAAATAAGACTTCACTATAATAATCAAAATCAAGCTGGTTTTTTTATTAAATGTTCAAAAGGAACATATATCAGATCTTTTGCAAGGGATTTGGCGGAAAATATAGGTTCTTTGGGTTATATTAAAACATTAAAAAGATTAAAAGTTGGTAATTTTTCTTATGATCAAACAATTTCCCTTGATAAGTTAAAAATACTATCTAAATTTGAATATACTAATTTTAAGTTACGAACGATAGATATATTAGGGAGCGTTCCTAATATAGAGGTTGATCATCATATTGCGGTAAAAATCTCTTATGGTCAAAAGGTATCACTACCTATTGAATCTTATAATAATCGATTTGTAAATTTAGTTAGTAATGGCAAATTAATTGCTATTATGGATATCAAAATTGATAAAATAATAAGGTTTATTAATCAATAACTCAATCAAAGATGACATTAAATACAGAATTTAAAGCAAAAATAATACAAGAATATCAGACTGCGAAAAAAGACACTGGATCTGTTGAGGTACAATGCGCTATATTAACAGAAAGAATTAAATATCTAACTGACCATCTAAAGGAGCATAAAAAAGATCATTCTTGTAGAAGAAGCCTTTTAATATTGGTTAACCAAAGAAAAAAACTATTAGGATATCTTAAAGCAAAGTCTATTACAAGATATAATGATATAATTAATAAATTATCTCTTAGAAAATAAAAGCTTACCAGATTGCTATTAGTAACATTCTTGCATCCTGTTTGAGCTGTAAATAAAACAAAATATAATCATGTTTAATGAAATAAAAAAAGAAATTGAATGGGGAGGGTATAAATTATCCTTGGAAACTGGCAAGGTGGCAAGACAGGCATCTGGATCTGTAATTGCTAAAATGGGCGATACAACAGTTCTCTGCGCAGTTACTGTTGGAAAAAACCCGCTTGAAGGTGCGGATTTTTTACCACTTACTATCAATTACATTGAAAAATATTACGCTTCTGGAAAAATTCCAGGAGGTTTCTTTAAGAGGGAGGCAAAGCCTTCTGAGCTTGCAACTCTTACTTCAAGATTAATCGATAGACCAATAAGACCTTTATTTCCTAATAATTTTCGCAATGAAATAAATGTTGTTTGTCAAATTTTATCTTATGATAAAAAATGCAATCCCGATATTGTCGCTATGATCGCTGCTTCTGCTGCTCTACATATATCTGAAGCACCATTTTTGGAAGCTATTGCTGGCGCTAGAGTTGGTTATGTTGATGGAGAATATGTTTTAAATCCAGATGCTAAAATTTTAGAAAATAGTAAATTAGATTTAATTCTTGCTGGTACTAATAGTTCTGTTTTAATGGTTGAATCTGAGGCATCAGAATTATCTGAGGAAGTTATGTTAGGGGCTGTTAAATTTGGTCACGAAAAATTCCAACCAATAATCAATTTAATTAATGAGTTAAAAGAGGAGTGCGGTAAGGAGGAGGTATCTCCAAAAGTAGCTGATGAATCTACAATTGATTTTGATGTTAAAGATTTTGCTGCTGATAAAATTGAAAATGCTTATAAAATACAAGATAAACAAGAAAGAGTAACTGCTCTTGATAATATTAAATCAGATATTACTGAGAAATTCTTAAGTGATGAGGTGGGTTTAAATAAGATTGATTCAATATTTAAAAAATTATCTAAGGATATAGTTAGAGGTTCAATTTTAAAAGATAAGGTTAGAATTGATGGCAGATCTCCAGAAGATGTAAGGCAAATTAAGGCTGAAGTGGGGATATTACCACAAGTTCATGGTTCTGCATTATTTACTAGGGGTGAAACTCAGGCATTGGTTGTAACAACAATTGGATCTTCTAGAGATGAGCAAATGGTTGATGGTATTGATGGTAGTGTAACTAAAGAAACTCTTATGTTACATTATAATTTTCCACCATATTCCGTTGGTGAGGTTGGTTTTTTAAAACCACCAGGAAGAAGAGAGATAGGTCATGGAAAATTAGCTCTTAGAGCAATTAATCCCGTATTCCCTAATTATGATGAATTTCAATGTGTAACAAGGATTGTTTCAGAAATAACTGAATCAAATGGTTCGAGCTCTATGGCAACTGTTTGCGGCGCCTCATTGTCATTAATGGATGCAGGGGTTCCAATTCCTAAGCCAGTATCTGGTATTGCTATGGGACTTATTAAAGAGGGTGATGATTATGTGGTTTTATCTGATATTATGGGTGATGAAGATCATCTTGGTGATATGGATTTTAAAGTTGCAGGTACTCAAGATGGTATTACAGCTTTACAAATGGATATTAAGATTTCTGGTATTAGTTATGAAATTATGGATAATGCGCTTGCTCAAGCAAAATCAGGAAGAGGTCATATTTTATCTAAAATGGCTGAAGCTCTTTCCTCTCCAAGGCAAGAGAATAACAATATTCCTAAAAGCGAATCAATGAAAATATCTCCTAAAAAGATTAAGGATTTGATTGGACCAAAGGGTAAAAATATTAAAGCTATTTGTGAAAAAACTGGCGTCATAATTGATGTTGATCAAAGTGGTGTCGTTAAATTATCATCAAGCGATTCTGATAAAATGGAGGAAGCTATGATAATGATTAAAGAATCTGTTTTTGAACCAGAAATAGGTGATATTTACGAGGGTACGGTTGTTAAGGTAATTAATGCTGGTGCTTTTGTTAATATTTTTAATAATAAGGATGGCTTTGTTCATATATCTGAGCTTGCTAATCATCGTGTTGATTTTGTTGAAGATATAGTTAATGAAGGCGATATTGTTAAAGTTAAAGTCATTGGATTTGATAAAAAATTCAGACCAAAATTAAGCTATAGATCAATTGATCAAGAAACAGGAGAGGATATATCTCACTTAATTGAGAGTGATGATTTGGAAGACTCAAAAAAAAATGAAACTGAAGAGGTAAAACCTCCTAAAAAAAGAGGATTCTTTGGTTAATCAAAAACTAATATAACAAATATAACGCAATATTTTGCGTTATATTTGACGATTTCTAAATTAAGATTATTCAATATCTTTTATGATTTTAAAAATCCTTCTTAAAATCTGGCCAGCATTAACACCTATATTTCTATATATTATTTGGAATTTTATTGTTGCAAAAATAATAATGAGATTTTCTAATAAAAAAGATTACATAGATGCTAATTATCAGAATCTTAATGATAAAGCAAAGAAAGATGATATTTCTTTATATTCACTAAAAAATAAGAAATTTATTTTTGTAATATATCTTAGTTTAATATTTCTAATTATATCTTTTTTATCTTTTGCTTTGCAGTAATACTATTTCCTATCTTTAAGGCAATTTTTGCTGTAGGGAGGTTTAAATAAGACCTTTGTGCAATTTATTTTCTAATTAGGCTACGTGCTTTTTGCTAATTTTGTCCAAATTCACGACGGTCCCATTCAATGATTTTTTATCCCAATATTGGCATATTGCACTAAAAAATCATCAAATTTTGCCTAAAATTAGATAAAAAATGTCACCACCTCTTGATTCTCAGTTTTAGTATGTCCGCTAAATAGATACTGGGATTACCCTTGTAATTGCCATAATTGTTTATATGCGCTATTTTCTTTTGATAGTAATTCCTCATGAGTTCCAATTTCAATTATTTTACCTTTATCCATAACTATAATTCTATCCATATTTTTAAGGGTAGAAAGACGGTGTGCGATTGCAATAACTGTTTTTGAGTTATTTTTTATTAATAGGTTTAAGCTTTCTTGAATCATTTTTTCAGTTTTTGAATCAAGTGAAGAAGTTGCTTCATCTAAAATTAAAATTGGAGCATCTTTAAGAATTGCTCTTGCAATAGCGATTCTTTGTCTTTGACCGCCACTAACTTTGATTCCTCTTTCTCCTACAATGGAATTATAGCCATTTTTCATATTGATAATATCTTCATGAATTTTGGCTTTTTTACAAGCTGATATAATTTCATTTTTATTGGCTTTATATTTGGCAATTTGAATATTATCTATGATAGAGCGATGAAACATAGTAATATCTTGTGGAATTAATGAGATATGTGAGCGTAATGAATCTTGTGTAAAATCTTTGATATTTTTATTATCAATCATTATTGCTCCAGAATTTATATCAAAATAACGAATTATAGCCTTTATTAATGTTGTTTTTCCTGCTCCAGAATAGCCAACTAAGCCGATTTTTTCACCCCTTTTTATAGTTAAGTTAAAATTATCAAGTATTTTTTGATTTGAATTATTATAAGCAAAGCAGACTTTATTAAATTTTATGTCACCTTGAATATTTTTAATTTTTTTGGCTTTTTTACTATCAATAATATCATATTTTTCATTAACAAATTGATAGGATGTTTTCATGGATGCAATTGAGGGGTTGATATGGAATAATATAGAATCTAAAATATTATTCACTTCACCATGTAATTTAAGCATTAACATAGCAAC
>JAOFKK010000013.1 GCA_028040005.1 Rickettsiales bacterium | reverse complement strand
CCTAACTTTTCTACCAATTTTTTCTCATTTTACAGTCATCGAAATCCCTTCCTGTTCTGTGAGTTTTAGGATAATTATTTGAACAAAAAATTCAATTAAAAATCATTTCTTATTTTCATAAATATCCTGGAGTTTGAGGCAAAGCCTCAAATAATATTTTAATTTATCATTTTGATAAATTTACTTATTATCTAATGTCACTCTACCATGATAGATGTCACTTGGAATATTATAATCCAAAGATTGATGTATTCTTTCATTATTGTAAATATTGATATAATTTTTTATTCGTAATTTTAGTTCCGTAACAGAGTCGCATGGATTAATATAAATTTCTTCATATTTGAGTGATCTAAAAAATCTTTCAATTATAACATTGTCAATCCATCTACCTTTTCCATCCATGGAAACTTTAACATCATTGTTGATTATGACATTCGTCCATTTATCTGAAGTAAACTGACTTCCTTGATCTGTGTTAAATATTTCTGGTTTTATTTTATTGCCATTTCCATTGTCAAAAGCTTCTTCCAAAGCCTCGAGGCAAAAAAATATTTCTAAACTATTTGATAATTTATATCCGATAATATAACGAGAATACCAATCAATAATAGCAATGAGATACATAAATCCATATCTCATTGGAATGTAAGTGATATCGGCAGCCCATACTTGATTTATTTTATCAATAATAATGTTTCGAAGTAAATATGGATATATTTTATGTTCCTTATTTGCTATTGTAGTTTTTTTAGCTTTTTGATAAATTGCTTCAATTCCCATTAATTTCATTAATCGTAAAATCTTTTTACGATTAATAGAAATATTAAATTCTCTACTTAAAATAACAGTTATCTTTCTTGATCCATAGAATGGAAAATTGAGATAAATCTCATCAATTCTTCTCATTATTTTTAGATCAATTTCACTAACATTACCAGCTTTGTAATAATAACTCGATCTATTAATATTAACTAAATTACACTGAGATCTTAGGCTAAGTTTTGGAGAATATGAAATATCTATCATATTCTTCCTTTCTTCCAAACTTAGCCTTCTAGCTTTTTTTCAAGAAAATCTTTTGCTATTTTTAATTTACCAATTTCAGCATATAATTCATTTGCTTCATTTTCTGACAATCCACCTCCAATTAGATTCGATGATTTCTTGCCATTCTCAATTAAAGCAAATAATTCAGATAGATTTTGAGTTACATATTTCTTCCATTTATGTACACAAGATGGAGAAACTTGAAATTTAGAACAAATTTCAGAAATAGTAAAATCTCCTTTTATTGCCATAATAGCAATTTTTGATTTAAATGAAGATGAATATTGTTTTCTTTTAGTACTCATATTTTTAATTAAATTGAAGTTAAAATAATAATAAAAAATATCTAAAAAATTAGATATTTTTACAAATTAAAACTCCACAAGAAATCAAAAATAATGGTCTAGATTTTGGGGTCCACCTCTATTTGATAGATTTGTTGAGAAAGGAATCTTGCCTGACAATCCAAATAAAATTGATTTACCGCAAAATTTTGAGTTCTTTAAAGAAGCCAGGAAAGGTTTATTAAGTGCTAATTATAATTTTAGCTCCTTATTTGATATGCTAATAAATGGCATCAAAGAATCTAGAATGGTAATAAAATGGATTTTATTTGGTACGATATTAGCTGGTTTGGTTAGAGCGTTTATAGATGCTGATAGCTTTCAAACATTTTTTGGCCCAACAATAGTAGGATTGGGTTTAACAGTTCTTGTTGCAACAATATTGGAAGTATGTTCTGAAGGATCAACCCCAATTGCTGCTGATATTTTAACTAGAGCCAAAGCGCCAGGAAATAGCTTTGCATTTTTGATGACTGGGGTTTCTACTGATTACACAGAAATTATGATTTTAAAAGATACAACCAAATCCTGGAAAATAGCTCTTTTCTTACCGCTACTTACAGTGCCACAAGTTATATTGATTTCTTGGCTAATTAATCACTTTTCTAACTTCTAATTCTTTTTTTGCCTTCTTGATAACATGATAAGCCCCGCTTAACGAAATAGAAGCAATAATAAATGCTACTGCTAAATCTGGCCATTTGGTACTTGTTATCCACACTCCTAAGCCAGCAAAAATAACTGCAATATTTGCAATTGCGTCATTTCTGCTGCAAATCCAAACGGAAGCTCTATTGCTGTCTCCTTTACGATATTTATATAAAAGAAAAGCGCTAAAAACATTAGCAGCTAAGGCTACAAAACCTACCATCCCTATAATCTCAGCTTTAGGTGTAACAGCAAAAAATACTTTATAAATTGTGCTTATAGCAACAAAAACTCCTAATACACCCATCGTATAACCTTTTATTAAAGATGCTTTAGCGCGTAATGTAATAGATTTACTTAGCACATATAAAGATATTCCGTAGTTTGCTGAATCTGCAAAAAAGTCCAATGAGTCAGCAAGTAAAGATTGTGATCCAGATAGAAGGCCCAAAAATACTTCTAATATAAACATGCCAAAGTTTATAAATAGAACAACCCATAAAATTACCCTATATTTACAATCCCAGTTATGTTCATTTGAATCGCAGCAATTATTTGGCATAATTTTATTTCTTAAACTTCTTAATATGAAAAAACCGATAAAGAGTCGGTAAAACCACTAATGTTAAGATTGTTGAAGAAATAATTCCCCCAATCACAACAGTAGCAAGTGGTCTTTGTACTTCTGCACCAGTTCCTGTATTTAATGCCATTGGCACAAAACCTAAACTAGCTACTAATGCTGTCATTAAGATTGGTCTTAGCCTAGTTAACGCACCTTTTATAATTGCTTCATCTAGCTTTATTCCTTCATCTTGTAGATTTCTAATAAATGAAACCATAACCATACCGTTTAGTACAGCGACACCAGAAAGGGCAATAAAACCAACACCAGCAGATATTGAAAATGGAATTCCTCTTAAGGCTAAAGCTGCAATTCCGCCTGTTAAGGCCAAAGGTACTCCAGTAAAAATAAGTAATGCTGCTCTTGCTGAATTAAATGCCATAAATAACAGGCCAAATATCAACAATAGAGCCACAGGAACAACAATCATTAACCTTGCTTTAGCAGATATTAATTGCTCAAAAGTTCCTCCATAATCTAACCAATATCCAGCAGGTAATATTGTTTTTTGAGATAATGTTTCTTGAATTTCTTCTACAAAACTTCCTAAGTCACGATTTCTAACATTGGCAGTTACAACAATTCTGCGCTTAGCATTTTCACGGCTAATTTGGTTAGGGCCATAAATTATATCAATATTAGCAACTTCTCTAAGGGGGACATAATTTGGATAATTCTTCGTGTTAAGGGGAATAGGTAACCTCTCTAATGTTTTAATGTCACTACGCAAGTTTTCAGGCAATCTTACCACAATATCAAACCTTTGATCTCCCTTAAAAAGTTGTCCTGCCTCTTTTCCTCCCATAGCAACTTCTATTACTTCCTGCACATCAGAAATATTCAAGCCAAAGCGATCAAGAGCTTCTCTATTTGGTATTATGCTGAGTACTGGAAGCCCTGATACTTGTTCTACCTTAACATCTGAAGCTCCTTCTATCTTTTGGATAATTTCTGATATTTCATTACCAGATTTAAGTAATTGTTCTAAATCATCACCATAGATTTTAACTGCCAAATCACTTCTTACTCCTGATATTAGTTCATTAAATCTTAATTCTATTGGTTGAGAAAATTCATAATTATTGCCTGGTAATTTTTCCAAAGCTATTTCCATTTTTTCAATGAGTTCTTCTTTGGTTTTTCTTGGTTTTGGCCAATCTTTTTTGGATTTAAGAAGTATATAAGTGTCAGCAATATTTGGTGGCATGGCATCTGTTGCAACTTCTGCTGTACCAATCCTAGAAATTACTGATTTTACTTCCGCAAAGTCTTTTAATAAATTCTCTACATCTTTTTGCATATTGGTTGATTGTGTTAGTGATGTTCCAGGGGCTCTTAAAACCTGCACCGCAATATCACCCTCATCAAGAGAAGGAACAAACTCTGAACCCAATCTAGTTAAAACAAACAAGCTAATAACCACCAATACAACAGATCCAATAATTATCTCTTTTGGACGTTTTATGCTGTAATGCAATATTGGTTCATACCAGTTTCTAATTTTGGTTAGGAATTTACTTTCTTTTTCTTCCACTTTTCCAGTTACAAATAAAGCAACGCTGGCTGGAACAAAAGTAAGTGATAAAATAAGTGCTGAAGTTAAAGCCAAAACTACGGTAAATGCCATTGGGTGAAACATCTTTCCTTCAACCCCCGTTAAAGAGAAGATAGGTAAATACACAACTGTGATGATAATAACTCCAAAAACACTTGGTTTAATAACTTCTGTTGTTGCTTCAGATGCAAGTTTAAATCGTTCCTCTTTGTTTAAGAGTCTTCCTAGTTCTTTTTGAGCAATTCCAAAACGGCGAATACAATTCTCAATAATGATTACTGCACCATCAACAATTAAACCAAAATCTAATGCCCCAAGACTCATTAAATTTCCTGAGACATTATTTCTTACCATGCCAGTAATTGTCATAAGCATAGAAATTGGAATAACCGCAGCAGTTATTAATGCGGCTCTAATATTTCCAAGCAGTAGGAATAAAACTACAATTACTAATAAAGCTCCTTCCAAGAGATTTTTTTCAACTGTAGTTATTGCCTTATTAACTAAATCAGTTCGATCATATATAGGTTTTGCTTTTATACCTTCTGGCAAAGTTTTATTAATTTCTTGTAATTTTACAGCCACTCTTTTTGCTACTTCTTGGCTATTTTCTCCCATTAACATCATTGCTGTGCCAAGGACAGTTTCTTCACCATTCTTTGTTGCTGAGCCACTTCTAAGAGGTGATCCTAATTGAACATCTGCTATATCCCTTATCCTAATAGTTAGATCATCTTTTTTAGATACGATTATATGCTTAATATCATCTATATCTTGAACCTGTCCTGGTATTCTAATAAGATATTGTTCACCATTTCTCTCAATATACCCTGCACCAATATTATTATTATTGCTCTCTAAAGAGTTTATGACATCCTTAATGGTAATATTGTAAGATAGTAGCTTTTGTGGATATGGCTTTACATGAAATTGTTTCTCATGTCCTCCAATAGTATTGATCTCAACAATTCCTTTTAGGTTTCTAAGTTGTGGAACAATTACCCATTCTTGGATAGTTAATAAATCCATTAGATTATAGGAAGCGCCATTTTCCTTTTTAGCATCTTTGCCCGCCTCTACTGTATAAAAATATATTTCTCCTAACCCTGTACTAATTGGGCCCATAGTAGGTTCTATGTTTTGAGGAAGTATGTTTTTAATTTGCTGCAATCTTTCGGCAATTAACTGTCTGGCAAAATAAATATCCGTGCCATCTTCAAATATTACTGTAATTTGCGATAAGCCATAGCGAGATAATGATCTGGTATGATCCATTTTAGGAATTCCAGATAGTGCCGTTTCGATCGGGAAGGTAATTCTTTGCTCAACCTCTAAGGGTGAATATCCCTTCGCCTCAGTATTGATTTGTACTTGTACATTAGTAATATCAGGCACTGCATCAATTGGGAGTTTTTGGAAGTTATAGATTCCAAGAGCCATTAAACAAACCACAGCTATCATAATGATAAAGCGGTGATGAATGGAGAAATTAATTATCTTTAACATATTTTTACCCTATTTTATTTAATGTGAATGTTCTGCTGTAGATTTCAAAATATCAGCCTTGATAATAAAGCTGCCATGTGAGACATATTCTTCTCCTGCATTTAATCCTTCTATTACCTCAATATATTCATCATCTCCTTTACCTAATTTGACATGGCGAGCTTCATATTTATCGCTACCTTCTTTAACAAAAATCACAGTTTCACCTTCAATTCTTTGGATAGCTTTTTTATTAACAGCAATTGGAACTTGTTTTTTTAAGATTTTTACTTTCCCTTCCACGCTCATTCCTGGCTTCCATTTTGAATCTTTATTAGCTAGTGAAACGATTGCTATTACTGTTTGGCTTTCAGAATCTGCCGTTGGTAATATCAGAGATATTTTTCCTTGATCTTTTGTGCCATTTTCTAAGGTGCGAACAACAACTTCCTGACCTTCTTTTATATCATGAATATCTCTTGGAAAAACATGGAACTCGGCCCAAACTTTTGAAAGATTAGCTATTGTAAAAATAGATTCATCTCCTGCAACATTACCAATATTAGTATTGCGCTTTAGCACAATTCCAGACCTTGGAGATTTAACGGAATATAATTTTAAGCTATCATTACTTTCAATAACTGCTAAAATCTGTCCTTTTTTAACCTTTTGTCCCCACTTAACTTTGACGTCCTTAACAATACCTGGAAAACGAGCTTTGATATCATAGGCTCTATCTTGATCTAAAATAATCTTTCCCGTTAAAGATGTTGTTTCAAAAATCGTTTGAGGTTTGGCCTGGCCAATTTTTATGCCAGCTTTTTTTGCTGATTCTTCTGATATGGTAGTAGCGCTTTCTTCCTCATTATCCTCATGATTATCGTGATCATCTTCTTTTTCCTCTTCTTCATTATGATTAGATTCATCATGCCCATGTTCATGATCATTTTTGGCAAATGAAATTTGTGGAGATATAAAAATTGATACAGTCATAAATGTCATTATCAATAATATGTTTATTGCTATTTTCTTATTCATCTTTTTTACCTTTTAAATTATTAATTGGAGTTGTGATTAATTCTATATTTGCTCTTGCGACGTGGTATTGCTTTAAAGCTGTGTGATATTTTGCCCTAGCATCAAATAAAGTGCGTTGAGCATCTAAAACCTCTAGATAAGGAAACTTACCTTTTTCATATCCTGATTTTGCTACCCTGAATGCTTTTTTAGCTGTTGGTAATATTTTGTTTTTTAGTTTATCAGCAGTCTGGTAGGATATTTGCCAATTTCTCCACTCTTCAATTAGACTTTGCTCAAGAGACAATTTGGCTTGCAATTCATTATTCCTTGCTTGGCTTAATTTAGCTCTTGCATGAGATGTATTCCCTTGGTTCCAGTTAAAGATTGGGAGAGGAATGGATAGGCCTGCAACTAATGCTTGTTCATCTGAACCTCTGAACTCTCTAATTCCTATTTTTACTGTTGGGTCTGAAACTTTGCTGGCGCTTTCAAGATCATAAGCAAATTTTTTCTCTTTGCTCAAATAATAAAACTTTTTTAAAATAGGAGAGTCGCTAAATTTAGTTTGATATGTTGCAATAGGATCGGGAGCGGTTAAATCAAAGAAATGAGAATGGTCCAAAGATACATTTAGCGAGTTTTTTCCTAATAATGTAGCAAGATTTTGTTTAGCTGAATTAAATTGCTGCTTTTCTTGACTAGTTGCAATCACTGCACTTTCGTAAGCAACAGTTGCCTTAATTTTTTGAATTTCCGATTCCCTTGCAGCATTAACTCGCTTGGAAACAGTCTTTAATATCTGTTTTGCTAATAATTCTTGCTCTTTTGCAAGTTTTAACTCCTCTGCCTCTGCCAAAACACTAGCATATGCGACATGAATATTGCGCATTATGCTTAGTTTAGCAGTAGTAAAATTACTATTAGCTGCATTTTTTGCTTGAGTTGCAGCATTTTTACGAGCATATCTTTTGCCACTTATATCAATAGATTTAGATAGGCTATAAGTATATTCGGCAGAATCAGAGCCTGTATATGGGCCAGTTCCGGCTATATTTTCTGCTTCAATTTCAAAATTTGGATTACTCCAATATCCAGCTTGCTTTTCCAAGCCTTTAGCTGCTGTTATTCCATCTTTTGAAGATTTAACTTCTGGCGAAAATTCTAACCCTAAATTGATTGCTTCTTGTAGAGTTATAACTTTACTATTTTGATAAATTGACTCCTCATATTTATGGTCCTTAGGATTATGAGGCTCATAAGCATAAGATTTAGCCATAAAGAAAAGGCTTATAAATGCAGTGCAACTGCACAGTAATTTTTTTAATAAATTCATGAATTTCCCATTGATTAACAATTAATATAAACAAGGCGCAGGCCTTAATTAATTGTTATGCTTTGGGAGGCTTTGAAGGGAGGGATACGTAATTTAAAGGAAGGGAGTAATTGTAAGAATCGACAAGGTCTTTTTCAGCAAAGCCAGAAAGTTCAGAAGATAGGTTTTGACTAAGACTAAAAAGATGATTGCAATTATGATGACAAGAAGATTCGCAGCAATCAAAAGCTATATCAGAAGAGGAGTTATCGGATTGATCAGATATAAGTGATGCAGAAACATTATTTTGCTCACTATCGTCCATACATATATGAGCAGAAGCAATGCCAGTAAATAGCATTGATATTATAATTAAAAAATGTATCGCAAATTTTTGTATAGACATGATTCATGATTTTACATTACAAATTGTAAAATTCAATCTTTTATTGTAAAAATCAAACTAGTCTGATAATTTTTTTAATTATTATTATGCAATAATTAGTGCTTATGAAAAACAGGTTGGATCGTCTAAAGAAAATTAGTTTGAAAGAAATTTGGGATAATGAAGCTCAAGACTTTACGCCTTGGCTTGCTGAGGAAAGGAACCTAGAATTACTCTCTGAAACTATTAGAACTCCTCTAGAATTAGAGGCTCAAGAAAAAAATGTGGGGCCATTTAGGGCGGATATTTTATGTAAAAACACGGAAGATGATTCTTGGGTATTAATTGAAAATCAAATTGATAAAACAGATCATAAACATCTTGGTCAATTGCTTACTTACGCTTCTGGTCTTCAAGCGGTTACAATAGTTTGGATTTCAGCAAAATTTACAGAAGAGCATCGAGCAGCACTTGATTGGCTTAATAAAATTACTGATGATGATTTTAGATTTTTTGGATTAGAAATTGAGCTGTGGAAAATTGGTGAATCTCCTGCTGCTCCTAAATTCAATATTGTTAGCAAACCAAATAATTGGAGCAAAACAATATCTCAGGCAGCAAAAAATATTAGCGAAGGAATAGAGTCGGAAACTAAAGCGATGCAATATCGCTATTGGCAGGGATTAATTGATTATTTGGAAAACAATGGATCAAAACTACGCACTCAAGATCCAAGACCAAGACATTGGCAAACTTTTGCTGTTGGTCGTAGTCATTTTTATATTGATGCGACTGTAAATACCCGTGATAGTAGGCTTGGTATTGGTTTAAAAATAGCAGATAAAAATCACGCTAAGAATTTTTACAATCTTTTGTTGCTAGATAAAGAAAATATTGAAGCAGAAATACAAGAAAAACTAGAATGGAGAGAGCTTCCTGATAATACAAAATCAGAAATTATTTTGTTTAAAAATAATGTAAATTTATCTGATGAGAAAAATTGGAATGTTCAATATGACTGGTTTAAAACCAACATAGAAGAATTTGATAAGGTTTTTAGGAAGAGAATTAAAAAATTAAATGCTGAAGATTGGACAGGTTAATCACTAGGTTTGGCAAATATTTTTAGATTTTTAGTATCTGCTTTAAATTCGCCGACATATTGAAAAACTGAACCTTTAGACTTTTTATGAACTTTAAGGCTAAAGTTGGAAATTTCCGATTTATCTGAATCAAAAAAATCATTTAAATTTTCCCAATATTTTTCGGACGTATCATTGGTAAAATGACTAATTGCTCTTGTGAAAGTTTCTAATAATTGCTCAATTTCACTATCAGAGCATTTATCATTTCTTATATCTTCAACGATGCCTTGGTAAATTAAATTATTCATATTTTTAGGTTAAAAGCTTAATAAATCTAATGAACCCTTGGGTAAAAACATTAATCAAGTGGAATGATTTAATATTTACTAACTTCCACACCTTTCCTCAAATTCCTGATTAAAATTATCAATTTGACGAAGCGTTTCTTCACTTAAAGAATTTAATTCCGACTCGGTAATTGTGATTGGATTTGCCCAAAGACAGAGGTTATTTACGGACGTACTTTTGCATCCGGCGCTTAACAGTAGAAATGCTATCATTCCTACGATTAGACTGCCTCTTTTTAGATTTTGTTGCATCTTCTAAATTATTTTTGAGTTGTTTAATTTCTGCTGATTTTTTTCCCTTAAAAAATCCAAAGCCAAAGACTCCACAAATTCCTACTAAAAATATCACTGATTTGATAATTATTGTTTCTATCATTTTTTTATCCCCTTCTCGAACACGCCAATACCAAGTAAGCTTCCGCCAGCAATTAAAAACATGTTAATAATGCCAAGAGCGGTTGCCGCATCTGCCGCTCCCCGATAAAGAGAGTAGGCAAACAAAATTACTGAGAACATAACCCCAGTGGTTAATAAAATTGAACCCCATAATCTTTTGGAGGATTTGTTACCCTTGGAATCTTGTAAAAAATTGTTAGTCATATTTGTTAATCGATTAATTCAAAATGCGGTAAATCATAAAGTGTTTGGTCTTTGAGATCATTGTCAGAGTCCCAATCTCCACCCCAGCGGATCTTAATATTTAGCATTTTGGCGATGCCTTGAACTGTTCCGGCAAAATGATAGAAGCGATCCTTATCTTTCCAGTCAATTGGCCATGGCACAACATCGGCCGCAAGAGATGGGGAGTGGTTATGTTTTCCACCTGATTTTATCCTTGATTTACCAGCATTAAATGCTCTTAGTTGATCTGCATTTGATCTATGCCCTTCAAGAATTGTGCAATCGTAATACTTGATTACTTCGTTGAAGAGCTTTTGTAAATCAGGGTGACAGCTTGATAATTGCTCTTTTGATCTTCTTCCAAATTGTGGCATTTTTTTTGTTTATTTAAATTTTATATTATCACCAATAAGAGCTATAAATCCTGCGGTAATTAGAGTCATAAATCCAAAAATCATCCATCTAATAAAGACTTTAAAGGCATGCTTTTTTGCCATGCGTAATGATTTGAGTAATTCACGCAAATTGGCAATATCCATATAAGCCAAATCATCATCTAGACCAA
Organism: Rickettsiales bacterium; assembly: GCA_028040005.1. GTDB lineage: Bacteria > Pseudomonadota > Alphaproteobacteria > Rickettsiales > UBA1997 > CAJQHK01. The sequence continues at coordinate 7,696 of JAOFKK010000013.1, read as the reverse complement.
TTTCCTTTAAAGCAGCTTTTGCGCCTTGCTTTGAAGCTTTGGTTAAAAGCTCTTCTAGCTCAATTGATGTGAGCGTTATTTGACTCAATTTTTTATCTTCTTTTCCGAGCATTTTAAAATTGTTCTACGGCGTTAATAGTGGATTGATAACCTTGATCACTGATATCGTGAGTTATTGCTTCAATGATCCATTCCTTGTCTTTTAGATATTTGATATCTGGTATGATTATTTTGCTCTCAGCACTTAAAATAGGATTGCCAGGAAGTGAAATTTCTAGCTTTGTTATTCCTCTCTCAAATTCTGACAATTTTGCTTTAGCAGCTTCCAAGGCTCTATTTTGATCAGTGAATGTGTAGCGCATCTCATAATCAGGCTCATCAGCTCCAGTTGAGACTTTCTTTTCTTCTGCGGTTGCAAAATCATGGTATTTAGCGATAACTTTGCCAAACTTACCTCGATCAAGAATATTTAATCGCCAACTAGATATTTGATTTTCAGAAAGCTCTAATTTTGGAAGCTCTTTACCAGTGATGGTTGTGCCCTTATTCTTTTTAGCAAAAATTAGCTTTCCTGCTACGAACTTAATAAAAGCATCATAATCTCTGGCAAAATTAGTTAAGAACGACAGATCACTCTCATTGGTTTGGTCAATATGAGCGATATAGATTTTTTCAAAATACTCATCAATTAGAGATGTAAATTTATGCTCTTTGGCAATTTTACTAACTATTCCAACCAAACTATATTCGTGCCACGATCTGCTTTTTGGTGATCTAATTTTGCTAGCTAGAGTTTTGATTTTTGTATTGCTGGCTTTAGCAATAATTCTCATCCTTGATGGAGGTGAGGATAAATCGATATTATCTACAATATAACTTCCCATCAAAACTAAATCCTGATTCTCATAACCAAGAGATATTTCAAGATTCGTGCCTCTTGAAGGAATCTCTAAAATATTATCTCGATTATCGAGTAGAATTTCTGCTTTATCAGAGACAAGACCAGTTTCATCGGTAATATTTAAAGACACTAATCTTGGCGAAAAAATATCGGTGATATCTTTATCGTCAGCTGTAACTTTAAAAATGGGCTTCATGTCCAGAGTTTTACTATTTCAGATTCTTTTTGAATGGTTACTTCTGGTAAGGTGATTTTTATTCCAGCTTCAAAAACAGCGTCTAAATTTGACAAATGAGGGTTAGCTTCCAAAACCTGCTCAACTATTTTTGCTGTACTGCCATAATAATTCTGGCAAATTTGATCCAAAACATCACCATCCCTCGTTGTATAAATGATGCTCATAAGCTCGATGCAATATTTTGAATAATTCCTTTTGTTCCTCTTTTTTTATCCTCACCATATCGTTTTAGCGTGATGGAAAACTCTATTTTTCTGGGACTGCCATCTTTTAAGAAATTGCTCTGATTTTCTGATATCTTAGAAATGCACCATCTGCCAAAGGCAAAGCCATTTCCTGATATCAAAAAAAGAGGCTTGCCAAGTCCTGCTTGAGCCCTCATTAGAGTAATTTGCTTTAAACCTCCCTTAAAGTGAGGATAGATAATTCCTTCAAGCTCAATTGTTTCAACACCAAAGCCAGTAAATTGCAAAGCTGGATTACTACCCAATCTATTAACTTCCTGCCATTTATATTCGCTTTGTCTTTTTAAAGTTTGATAAGCAGAATTTTTGACAGCAAAACGATAAGCTCCGAGTATCATCATCATATCTATTTTAAGGAGACTATTAACAGTTAGCTTGCTGCTGATGTTTTTAAAAAAATCTAATGCCATGGCTAATCATAATTGAAGGCTTGTTTTCTGACGGTAAATTTATGCATCACCTCATCAATAGCTATTCGCACTTGATTGGCGATGGTTTTTTCATCGGCGTCAGTTCTGGCATTAATGGTAATTGGTGCGGAAATAGAAATATTTGAACTAGAATTATTACCAGCGATATTTGAGATATTGCTAGTTTCTAGTAATTGCTGATCGGAGAAAGAATTATCTTCAATTTCTTTTACAGTATCTCCTATTTTCTGATTTTTATTTTCATCATTAGAAAATACTCCAGCTACAGATTTAAAACCTTTGCCAACGATGCCAGCAACTTTCTCAAGTGGCTTTAATAACTTACCAACCCATGCAAATGCTTTTTGCACCCAACCAATAACTCCGCTAAAAAGATTTTTAAAAAACTCACCAACAGGAGTCCAATTGGCAATTAGAAGTCCTGCAGCTATTGCAATTCCGCCAATAATTAAACCGATTGGATTTGTCATTACAGCAATTCCTAGCGTTTTAATTGCGGTAATTACTGTTGGAACAGCAAAGCTCATCAAGGTCATTGCAGTTCTAAAAGCAATAATACTTCCCTTGGCTGCTAAAAATCCTCCTTTTAAAAAGGTAAAAGCATAGCCAGTTGCAATTGCTGCTACTTTAAAACTGATTAATCCAGCTACCGCTAAACCAATATATTTTGTAAGAACTGGAAATCTTTCAGATAAAACACTTATTCTTCCTGCGATATTTGCTGCCTTTCTGGCAATGGTTGCAAAAGCAGGAAGTAGAACTGAGCCAATTGATATTCCAACTGATTCAATAGCTGATCCAAATTCTTTAAATGCACCGACAGTAGTGTTTTTTAACCGATCTGCCATTTCCTTGGCAGCACCAGTGGAATTATTAATTTTTTGCTCAACCTCATCTAATCTGCCAGTTTCAACTGATTTAAAAATTGCTAAAGCACCAGAAGTCGCTCTTGTTCCAAAAATATCTTTTATTGTGGATAATTTTTCTTCATCAGATGCATCTTTCATGGCAACAGCCATTTCTTTTAAGATGGTGACCATTGATCGCATCTTTCCATTATCGAAAACTTTAACCCCAATTCCTGATAATCTCTTTTGAGCAAGTAACGCCTCTTTAGCAACATCCGGCATTTCTTCTGCACTAACTCCCATTTCTTCTCTCATTTTACCAAGAGCCTTTGCTCCTGATTTTGCTGGAGCCGCAAGTCTTAAATATGCTGACCTTAACATCACACCAGACATTGATGCTTGAATTCCAGCGTCACCTAAAACACCGGCTAAAGTGGCGGTTTCTTTTAAAGTTCCGCCGACTGCAGCCGCAGCAGGAGCAATAAATTTCATAGTTTGGCCAAGCATCTCAACATTAACATTTGTTGATCTACTAGCCTGAGCTAAAATATCAGCAACTTCACCTGTTCGTTCAGCTTCCATATTGAAGCCAGTTAGAATATTTGAGGTAATATCTGCGGTTCTGCCCAGATCCATATTGCCAGCAATTGCTAAGTTTAAAACAGAGGGAGTTGCTGCTAAAATTTGATTAGTGCTAAGTCCAGCCATACCAAGAAACTGCATAGCTTCCGCAGTTTGACTTGCTGTATATTGCGTTGTCCTACCAAGCTCTCTTGCTTGTTTGGTTAGACTTTTAAAACCTTTACCACCAGATGCTTCATTAGTAATTGCACCAACTTTTGCCATAGCTAGTTCAAAATCTACAGCCGGGCGAACAGCAGAATATAATGCCCCACCAAGAGCAACGGCATCCACCATTTGAGAGCGATAATTTGCTCTTTTGCCAAGATTAGCATCTTTGGCATTTTGATTATTTTGTAAGCTGGCTTGGCGCCTTTTTAGAACATTAAGATTTTTACTTAATTTTGACTGCTCACGATTAAAGTTTTTAATGTCAATTCCAGAAGAGCGTAGAGCTTTGCCCATTTGCCTTGTGGAGCTAGCAGTTTCAAGAAATGATCTTTTTGTTTGGTCGGCTAGTCTTTTGGCTTTTCTAAAATTATTTTGTAATAATTTGGTTGGGTTATTGGTGCTAGCAATTTCTTTACTTAGTATACTCAGTTTTTGCCTAGCGTCACGATAAGCAACTCCTGCTTCTTTAGTAGCTCTGGATGATTTCTTAAAAGATTCAATTTGGGAAGCTCTGTCACTTACTTTTTTGATAGCAGAACCAAGAGAAGATAATTGCTTATTTGCAGATCCAAAAGCTCCTTTAAAAGATTTACCTAACTCTGCGCCAATTAAAACTGAAACTGATGCTTTTGTAGCTGGCATGATTTAATTAAATTTCATTAGTTTCTTTCTGGATCAAAATCGCTTCATCGTAAAATAAGCAAAATTCTTCTTCGGTTAGCTCAATAATTTCTGAAAGTGGCCAATGGGTTATTTTTGAGAGAATAATGATGGCTCGTCTGATATTCCCTCGGATTTGAAAAAATCCATATAGGCCTTTTGTAGATTTGTATAATCAGATTCATCTAGCTCTTCAATAATATTGGGAGATACTTCGCAAAGATTAGCAAAAAGCCTGATTTCTTTTTCTTCATCTGAGGCGGATTTCATTTTAGCAACAACTAGGCGATCTTTGACTTTTGAACGCCTCATGCTCAATTTTTTGTAAGTTTGCCCACCAGATTCTATTTCGTATTTTAGTTCTATATTTTGCATGATTTTTTTAAAATTTAAATTCCTATGGCATCACGAATTTCAACCATCTTATCAACTCCGCCAATAATTCTGGTCATGTTATCAATATCGACTTCAATTAACTGCTCACCATCGATTTCTAGGCTGTAATATCTGCAAGCAATTGTGCAAGCTAGAGTTCCTTTTTCTCCGGCTGAGAATTTGCCCATATCCATTTCTGAATACATACCACGAAGCTTGATTACTATTGGTGAGGTATTTGCATCATCTTGCAAAGCACCTCTTAAAGTTACCTGAACGCCATTACCACTGATAAGGCCAAATTGTTTTAAAACATCCTTGTCATATTCAGAAAGAGTAAAAGAGGCTTCGAGCTTTTCCATTCCCATATCAATAGATATAGGAGCATCCATGCCACCAGCTTTATATTCCTCTGATTTTATGGATAATTTAGGAGGATTAACTTCTTCGCACTTACCAACATAACCTCTACCATCAATGAAGAGGTTAAAATTCTTTAATATTTTTGGGATCATTTTCTCTTATATTTAGGGTTAAACAATTTCAGATAAATAATCATCAGTCATTCTTGATCTAAAGATTATATGTTCTGCTGGATAAGGAGGCGTGAAGTCAAACTCAAAGGTGACCTTACCTTGTGCTATTTGATCAGGAGTATTCAACTCAGGATCAGCAAAGGCAGTGCCACCAATAATTGCTCCGATATTTTTTAGATATCTGAGGTAATTATTAACTCCTTCTAAAACATCTTCGATGTAGGTTTTAGTGATATTTCTATCAACTGCCCATAAGTGAGCTTTAAGAAGAGAGTCATTGATCATGTCAGCGGTTCTTCTAGCTTGAAGAAAGCTCCATTTAGGATCGGCTGATAAAGTTCTGTTGCCCCATAACCTAAAGCCACTTTCTTGAATTATGGTTGTGATGTTATTTTCATTGAGGTAGTTAGCTTTTGAATTTACATCCCCTAAAACAAAATCTATTGGCTTAGAAATTCCAACAATGCCATTAATAACCAGATTTGATGGCGACCACCAGAATCCTCTGTCATTATCAGATTTTACAATTAATCCTGCTACTCTGGCAGATGATGGCTCTTCTACAATAGCTCCTAATGTATCAAGAACTTTAACCCAAGGATAAACCGCAAAAACTCTAGCAGATCCAAAATCTCCGACATAATCGATTGCATCTGTATCATTGGTATTTGGAAGGTCAGCAATAATAATCGCTCTTAAATTTTCTGCTATTCCAAGTAATTCTGAAACTACAGGATTTGCATTTCCACTTGGCATATCATGCGTAAAGTTCGGAGCAATTAAAATTCTTGGAGTGACTGCAAGTTCTGTGTTTGCTGCGAGGAGTGCATGAACACCTTTATATTGACCAGTTGCTCCGTCAACGCCACCAACAACATCAGCATCTATAATATTTGCAGGATCAAGAACACCAGTTGTTAAATGTGCTGAATTATCTGGATCGGCAACATTAATGACAACAACCATTGTGCCAGCTTGATCGAATATTCCATCAAGAGCTTTTGGTATGGTATAATCTTTATTGGCATCATTGTTTTCACCGAAGATTTCGGCTGCTTTTGCTCTTGAACCAAGAATTAAAGTTGGCGTATTTACTGGACCTTGCGGCGCTGTGCCAACAAGTCCAATTACACTTGATTTAACTGTTTTTATTGGTCTAGCTCCATCATTGATTTCAATGACTTCTACGCCGTGTAGAAATTGATCAGGCATTTTGTTTATTTTTAAATTAGTTTGATAAAATTTTATCTAGGATTGTTTGCTCAAAATCTTTCAATGCTTTCCAAGCCTCTTTATATGATTTGCAATTATCAATTATGCCAATAATCCTGTGGGATTCACCGTCAATAAAAGTCGATACTTCACTAAAATTTTGAGCTTTTTCCATAATAATTTTAGCAAGCTCCGCAACCTTAATATTCCTGCTATCTGCTTCAGATTTTAAAAGTTCTAAATCAGATTTGTCTGGAGGTGTTGATTCCAGTATACGTTTAGCTATTTCTTCTTTTGATCTGTATGCAGCTATCCTTCCAGGTGAGGATGATATGATTTTTGCACGACACTCTTCCTCAATATCGGGAATGACTTTTTTAGCATTCTCTTTGATCTCTTCTGGTAACCAAGAAAGCCTTGGATCTTTTGGAAGGTTGGCTTTAGAAGATTCTCCGCTATTTATAAATTCATTAGATGAATCTTTAATTATAATATCATCGGGAATTCTGATAATTTCTAGATTTTCATTATCATATAAATCCTTGATATCCTGATTATTGCTGTGAGTTGCAATAATCATATTTTCTTTATTTATTACTATTTTCATATTTTATGAGATGTAAGTGTATGAATCATGATTTCCAAGCGCATGAGATCCAGCAGGAGAATAATTAACAGCATTTCCTGATAGTTTACTGGAAGTGCTAGCAGCATGTAATTCGGATTTATGGGCTGAATAATAGGCGGTATGACGACAATTTCTTGCTGTGGAACCATTGGCTATTAAGCATGAAGTATGCACTGTATAAAATCCTATATTTGCGCCATCAACTGTAACATTATTGTGAGCGTGAACATTTGAAGATTGGCCACTTGTTATAGCATTAGATTCCATATTTTTAGCTAATGCATTATTAACATTTCCTCCGCTATGATGCCAAACATGGATTGCGTGGTAGCAATTTTCTATATGTCCGTTTTTGATATTAATTTTGGTAATGCCGTCAGTGTCATAATCATATGCCTGATGAAAATGAAAATCACTTCCCCAGTGACAATAAAGCCCCATATGAAAATCTCTGCATTCCATTCCGTAGCAAAATATAGAACTGCAATGGAATGCACCAAGAGCAGCCCATGGAGATGAACTTCCAGAAAGCGCTCCACCAATACCTCTTAAAAACGATCTTTTAATATAAATCCTACTATTTGCTGTCGCATGAGCACCGCCATAAAGTTGTGTTCCATTGATATTATGGATATCCATTTTACAATTATCATGGCAATGTATGGCATGCCAAAGATTATTGAAGTCACAATTTTCAATATAGGCAGAGCTGTTAAAGCGACATAATATACCTTGAGCTAATCCACCTCCCGCCATTCCTGATCTAAGGGTTCTATCTCTAATTTGTGAGATTAATAAATTGGTAATTAGATTAACTCCTTTAAAAGAAA
>JAOFKK010000012.1 GCA_028040005.1 Rickettsiales bacterium | reverse complement strand
TTCTGTTAATTTTTGTCCAAATTCAATAATTTTTTAGCCCAATATGGGTATATTGCACTAAAAAATCATCAAATTTTGCCTAAAAATTACCTAAAAAATCAAACTACTTCAATTTCATAATAATTACAACAAATATTTTAACTTATTGATATTTTGGAAAGCATTTTTTATTATCAAGATACAAATTTAATTTAATTAATTTATGGATAATAAAAATCGCCCATTATCACCACATTTGCAAATTTATAAACCGCAAATGACTAGCTTTACCTCAATCATGCATCGTTTGACTGGTATTTATTTATTTTTTGGAGTCATTATTCTTTCTTGGCTTTTTATCTATTATCAATATCAAACTGATCTAGTATTTGGCGGTGGCTATAGCCATTGCGCTCGAAATGCTATTTGGGTTTATGTTACTTATTTCTTTGCATTTACTTGGCTTTTTGCTCTTTATTACCATCTTTGTAATGGGGTGCGTCATTTAATGTGGGATATCGGTAAAGGTTATGATATTAAAATTGCCTATCGTAACGCTTATATTGTTATTTTTTCAGCAATCTTTTTTACAATTGCTACAATTTTTACTTATTTTTACCTTAGATAATGACAGAGATCAGAAAATCAGAAAAAACAGGTTCTAGCCATTGGGTTTTTCAAAGAATTAGTGCTGTAATTTTAATATTTTTAGTTTTATGGCTAGGATATTCATTTTTTACCATGCTATCTGATCCAACCTATATTGAAACATTTTTTTCATATATTACCAATACGGTTTTGGCAATTTTATTCATTTGCACCTGCCTTTATCATGGCTGTCTTGGTATGCAAACGGTTATTGAAGATTATGTTTCTTGCAAAAAAGCTCGCAAAATAACAATTACAATTATTAATATATTCTCCTTAATTACAGCTATTTCTGTTGTTATTGCTATTGTAAGATTGCACATTATATTATAAGGAAACCTGACGAAAACTAAATTATGACTGAAACTAAAATAGGAAATTACAAAATTATTGACCACGAGTTTGATGTAGTGGTAGTTGGTGCTGGCGGTGCTGGCTTAAGAGCAACTTTTGGCATGTCTTCCAAAGGGTTAAAAACTGCTTGTATTTCCAAAGTTTTTCCAACTCGTTCTCATACGGTTGCTGCTCAGGGCGGTATTTCTGGCGCGCTTGGTAATATGGGTGAAGATGATTGGAGATGGCATGCTTATGACACCATTAAAGGTTCTGATTGGCTTGGTGATCAAGATTCAATTGAATATATGTGTAAAACTGCACCAGAAGCTATTATTGAATTAGAACATTATGGCGTTCCATTTTCTCGTAATGAAGAGGGTAAAATTTATCAAAGACCTTTTGGTGGCATGACCAAAGGTTATGGTGAAGGCGGCACTGCGCAAAGAACTTGCGCTGCAGCTGACAGAACTGGCCATGCAATTTTACATACATTATATCAACAATCTTTAAAACATAATACTGAGTTTTTTATTGAATATTTTGCTCTGGATCTAATTATGGAGGATGGTGTTTGTAAGGGAATTATGGCTTTAAACTTAGTTGATGGTACAATTCACAGATTTAAAGCAAAAATTGTCCTTCTTGCAACTGGCGGTTATGGTCGTGCTTATTTTTCTGCAACTTCAGCCCATACTTGTACTGGCGATGGTAATGCTATGGTACTTCGTGCTGGCTTACCTTTGCAAGATATGGAATTTGTACAATTTCATCCTACTGGTGTTTATGGTTCTGGCTGTTTAATCACTGAAGGAGCTCGTGGCGAAGGTGGTTATTTGGTCAATTCCAAAGGTGAAAGATTTATGGAAAGATACGCCCCAAATGCCAAAGACCTTGCTTCTCGTGATGTTGTTTCGCGTTCAATGACTATTGAAATTAATGAAGGTCGTGGTGTTGGTGAAAATGGTGATCACATTTTCTTACATCTTGATCATTTAGATGACTCCACTTTGGCTGAAAAACTTCCAGGAATATCAGAAACTGCAAGAGTTTTTGCTGGGGTTGATGTAACTAAAGCGCCAATTCCTGTAATTCCTACAGTGCATTATAATATGGGCGGTATTCCAACTAATCATGAGGCTGAGGTTTTAACTTCTAAAAATGGTAAGATGGAAAAGGTTCCAGGCTTAATGGCTATTGGTGAAGCTGCTTGCGTTTCAGTTCATGGTGCTAATCGTCTTGGCTCAAATTCTCTTTTGGATTTAGTAGTATTTGGCAGATCGGCAGCAATTAAAGCTAGAGATTTAATCAAGGATGGCGATAAATCTCCTGAATTTGCTAAAAATGCTGGTGAAAATGCCTTAGAAAGATTGGATAAAATCAGAAATGCCGATGGCAATCAAGGTGCTGCACAAATTCGTCTTGAAATGCAAAAAAATATGCAAAAACATGCTGCAGTATTTAGGGATGAAAAAGTTATGTCAGAAGGGGTAAAAAATATCCGCAATGTTATTAGTACTTTTAAAGATCTTAAAATTAAAGATCGTGGTCTAATCTGGAATACTGATTTAGTTGAAGCTTTAGAATTAGATAATTTATTAGGTCAATCTTTAGTTACTATTGAGTCCGCCCTTAATAGAAAGGAATCTCGTGGAGCTCATTGCCGTGATGATTTTCCTGATAGAGATGACAAAGAGTGGATGAAACATACTCTAATATGGTCAGATGCTAAATATAAAACTACAATTAATTATAGAGATGTTAATTTAGAGCCTATGACTAAGGAGATGAAGCAAATTCCACCGAAGAAGCGTACATATTAAAATAACTAATATTAATTTTAATAAGACCATTAGAATAAAACAGATAATATCTAGATATCTTCAAATTTTTCCTAAAAATTGAGACCTTTATATTGAAGTAGTTTGATTTTTTAGTGCAATATGGCTATATTGGGATAAAAAATCATTGAATTTGGACAAAAATTAGCAGAAAAGCAAGCTGCTTTAATTAGAAAATCAATTGTGCAAAGGTCTCTTTAAGATGAATTTTGGTATTACCCCTATGTTACGACAAATTTTATTTTCAATAATAATTTGTCTTCAAGGGGAGTTTTGGAGCAAACACAATGGAAGGTTATGATGATTAGCTACCTCAATAACTTTAATACTTCCAAGAGGTGGTAATAAAAATTCCAAAAACTAATCTTGGCGGAATAAAGTAGCTTTAAATAATTTTTTATCATCTAATACTTTACCGCAACCATTAACTACACATAATAATGGATCTTCAGCTACAAAAACCGGTAAATTTGTTGCCTCTCTAATAATAAGATCGAGATTACGAAGAAGAGAGCCGCCGCCACTAAGAACAATACCTTTTTCAACAATATCAGCTGATAATTCTGGAGGAGTACATTCCAAAGCTGTTTTTGCAGCTTCAATAATTTGATATACAGGCTCTTTTAAACTTTCAGCTATTTGTTTTTCAGTAAGAGTTATTTCTTTAGGTATGCCATTTCCTAGATCGCGACCCTTAATATTCATTGATTTACCATCCTGACCATCGGAAGGGGCATATGCCGATCCAATTGCTTTTTTAACTTTTTCAGCAGTTGATTCACCAATTAATAAACCATGATTTTTACGAATATAAGAAATAATAGCCTCATCCATCTTATCGCCACCAACCCTAACAGAGCGTGAATAAACAATACCACCTAATGATAAAACGGCAATTTCAGTTGTACCACCACCAATATCAATTATCATAGAACCGCAAGGCTCATTAACTGGTAAGTTAGCTCCAATTGCAGCTGCCATTGGCTCTTCAATTAAATAGACCTCATTTGCACCAGCACCTTCTGCACTATCTTGAATAGCCCTTCTTTCAACAGGGGTAGAACCAGATGGTACACAAATAATAATAGTAGGACCTAACCATGATCTAGATTTATTAACTTCAATAATAAAATGTTTGATCATCTCAGCAGCGATTTTAAAATCAGCAATTACACCATCTTTTAAAGGGCGAATTGCTTCAATCTTAGCTGGCGTTCTACCAAGCATCATTTTTGCTGCTTCACCAAAGGCATAAGGTGTCATTTTACCATTTTCAACTGATACCGCAACAACAGAAGGTTCGTTTAAAACCAATCCGCCATTTTTGGCATAAACTAAGGTATTTGCCGTTCCTAAATCAATAGCGACATCTCTTGAAGAGAATGAAAATAATTTTTTAAACATTTTTTAATTTTTCTAAAGCGTTAATATATGCAGTAGCTGACGCCACTAACACATCAAAATCTGAGCCAGTACCGCTATAAATTTTGCCATTATCATTAAGTCGAACAATAGTAGTTGCCTGTGAATCAGTGCCTTGAGTAACTGAATTCACTTGATATAATTCCAAATGAGCATTATGCGATATTAATTTTTTAATTGCCCCAAAAATTGCATCCACAGGGCCATCTTTCGACGAAAAAGTCACATCCTTCTCTATATTGTCAATTTTAATCTTTAAATCAACCTTTTTTTCACCAAAAGTACCACAATTAACATTTAATTCTAATAATTCATATTTTGACCTATCATTAATTAGCGATCCATCTATTAAAGAAATAATATCTTCATCAAGAATTTCCTTCTTATGATCTCCCAATTCTTTAAACTTAACAAAGCTGTCTTGCAAGATATTATCCTCTAAATCATAGCCCAATTCCTTAATCTTATCTTTAAATGCGGCTCTTCCAGAATGTTTTCCTAAAATTAAAGATGACTTTTCAAGACCAATTGATTCTGGCGTCATAATTTCATAAGTATTACGATTCTTTAACATACCATCTTGATGAATACCGCTTTCATGAGCAAAAGCATTGGCACCAACAATTGCCTTATTATACTGAACAGGAAAACCGGTAATATTAGAAACTAATTTAGAAATACGAGAAATCAACTTAGTATTTATTTGAGAGTCAATTTTATAAAAATCAGACCTAGTTTTTAAAGCCATAATAACTTCTTCTAAGGCTGTATTGCCAGCCCTTTCGCCAATGCCATTAATAGCACATTCAATTTGGCGCGCGCCAGCATCAATCGATGCTAAAGAATTAGATACTGCCAAGCCCAAATCATTATGACAATGAACTGAAATAATAGCTTTATCAATATTTGGAACATTATTTTTAATATCAGATATTAAATTATGAAATTCCCAAGGAGTAATATAGCCAACTGTATCAGGAATATTGACTGTTTTGGCGCCAGCAGCAATTGCAGTTTCAATGGCCTTAAATAAAAAATCCTTATTACTACGAGTTGCGTCCATTCCTGACCATTCAACATCACCACATAAATTGCGAGCTAAACTAACCGACTCCTTAATTGCAGCAATTACATCATCCTTTGTTTTGCGCATTTGATATTTAATATGAATATCGCTGGTAGAAATAAAAGTATGAATACGACCTTTGTCATTGGGCTTTACAGATTGACCAGCCTTTTCAATATCACTTTTGATAGCTCGAGCTAATGAGCAAATTGCTGAATCTTTGATTTCAGTAGCAATCTTATTTACTGCTTTAAAATCACCAGGAGATGCAGCAGCAAACCCAGCTTCAATAATATCAACATTCATTTGCTCAAGAAGCTTGGCAATAAGTAATTTTTCTTCCAAATTCATGGTTGCACCAGGCGCTTGCTCACCATCGCGCAATGTTGTGTCAAAAATTATTACTCTATCCTTAGTCATTTTAAATTAAATTAAAGCTTATATTAGCATGGTTACAAGCAATACCATTCCTATCTCAAAGCAATTAAAGTTACTTTAAAGTTGGGAAATGGTATAATTACCTTTTAAGGAACCTGTTGAAAAACTAAAAATTGGAATTTAGTTTTTCGACAACTTCCTTAACAACAAGATTAATGATGTTTTTTTTAAAAAACAGAAAATTTTTATGGCTTTAATTTTCCAACAAATTCCTAAAATTTACCATTCGATTAAAACCTTTTTATTGATTTATATTAAATGAAATTTTACTCTATATAAGAATCTGTTGAAAAACTAAAATGGAATTTACAAGATATTTATTAATTATTTTGACAGGCTCTTAATTTAACTAAGCTACAATATTATATATGGAAAATTTTCCAATTTTATCTTTCTTAATATCTTTACCCATTATTGCAGCCATTATAATTGCATTTTTACCAAAAAATGGTGAATTTGCTTTAAAATTTGGCTTTTTGATTGCAATTGTTAATTTTATAGTGTCTTTAAAATTAATTATTGATTTTGATAAGGCGGAAAGATTTAACTTTATTGAAAAAATCTCATTAATTACAAGATATGACATTAATTATCATCTTGGAATTGACGGTATGTCGTTATTTTTGATTCTCTTAACAACATTTTTAGTCCCTATTTGCTTTATTATCAGTAAAAATTCAATTAAGGAATTAAAAAAGGAATATATTATATGTTTTTTATTGATTGAATCATTTGTTATCGCATCTTTTTCTGCTTTAGATTTGGTATTATTTTATATCTTTTTTGAAGCTACTCTTATTCCAATGTTTTTAATTATTGGTATTTGGGGCGGTATTAACCGTATTTACGCATCTTATAAATTCTTTATTTATACATTATTTGGATCATTATTCTTTTTGATTGCCATTATTTATCTTTGCAATCAATTTGGTACAGCAAATATTTTAATTTTAGAACAAAAAACTCAAAATCTTAATCTAGAAATTACGAAATATTTATTTTTAGCCTTTTTTATCTCTTTTGCCATTAAAATTCCAATGTTTCCTTTCCATACTTGGCTACCAGATGCTCATGTGCAGGCACCAACTGCAGGATCGGTTATTTTAGCTGGTGTTTTAATTAAATTGGGTGCTTATGGATTTTTAAGATTTTCATTACCATTTTTTCCTGAAGCGTCAGAATATTATGCTAATTTTATTTTTATTTTAAGTGTTATTGCCATTATATACACTTCTATCATTGCTATTAAGCAAGAAGATATTAAAAAAATGATTGCTTATTCTTCGGTTGCCCATATGGGTTTTGTTACAATCGGTATTTTTTCCCTCAATGATCAGGGCATTTCTGGCTCTATCATGCAAATTTTAAGTCATGGTCTTATTTCAGCCGCTCTTTTTATTGCTATCGGTATGATTTATGAGAGAACAAAAACCAGACAAATCAAAGATTATGGTGGCTTAGTTCAAAAAATGCCCAATTATGCCTTATTTTTTATGATTTTTACTTTAGGATCAGTAGGTTTGCCGGGTACTAGTGGTTTTGTAGGAGAGTTTTTAGCAATTATTGGGGTTTTCCAAGTTAGTATGTTATTTGCAGCCTTAGCAACTATTGGTGTAATATTAGGTGCCTGCTATATGTTGCCACTTTATTCAAATGTATTTTATAAGGATTTATCACCAAAATTAGAAAATATTAAAGATCTTAATAAAACTGAATATATAATATTATTTACTTTGTCATTTTTAGTCATTCTATTTGGTATTTTTCCAAATTTAATTTTATCTTATATTTAAAACTCGATGTCATTATTACCAATTATACCCGAAATTAGTCTCTTATTAGGCTCTTTTACTATTTTAATTTTTCAAGCCTTCCTTGGCAAGAAGTTGCAAAATAGCAAAAGAATTTCTTTTATAATTGCTATTATTTTTTCTGCAATATCATTATTTTTTATAATCAATAACTATAATAACCCAATTATTGCTAAGGGAGGTTCTCTTTTTAATGGTAGCTTTAGCTTTAATCAATATTTATTTTTGGTTAAAATAGCTCTTTATATTTTATTGATTTTATTTATTTTCTCAATTTCTCACTATATAGAAAATATCAAATATGGCTCTGAATTTTTGGCTTTGTCACTATTATCCTTAGTTGGCTCATCTCTTTTTATTTCTTCTAATAATCTAATGACATTTTATATGTCTTTAGAATTGCAAACATTCCCTTTATATGTTATGGCAGCTTTTAATCGCAAATCACATCAGGCAAGTGAGTCTGCTTTAAAATATTTTATTTTAAGTGCTGTTGCTTCTGGCATTTTGTTATTTGGCATTTCTATTATTTATGGCTTTTCTGGAGCTATTAATTTTGATGTTTTAATTAATAGAGCTAATTTTGCAACCGGAACTTCAATGATGGTATTATTAGGATTTATTTTGGTAATTAGCGCTATGCTATTTAAAATTGCTGCTGCTCCTTTCCATATTTGGAGTCCCGATGTTTATCAAGGCGCACCAACTGCTGCAACCAGCTTTTTTGCTGCTATTGCTAAATTTGCATCTGTTATTGCTATTATTGAAATTTTTAGATTTTTAGCAATTACTTGGAAAAATATTGACCAAATATTTATTTTTACTGCGATTCTATCTTTAATAATTGGCTCTCTAGGGGCTATTAAACAAAATAACATTAAAAGGCTTTTTGCTTATAGTTCCATTGGTCATGTTGGATTTATATTATCTGCTTTGGCTATTTTTCATCCACTTTATTCTTTTGCTGGATTAACAATTTATATTATTATTTATTCTTTTGCATCAATTGGTATTTTTGCATTTTTACTTTCACTTTATCATTCTGGTAAGGGCAATATTGATGACATTAATAATAAAAAATATGATATCAACTCATTAGCAGGTATCGCAAAAAGCAACCCAATTTTAGCTGCTTCTGTAACAATTTTAATTTTTTCTTTTGCTGGTATTCCACCAATGTCTGGATTTTTCTCAAAATTTTATGTTCTTTTTGCAATTGTAAGGAGTGAAAATTATATTTTGGCCTTAATTGCTATT
Source organism: Rickettsiales bacterium (assembly GCA_028040005.1). Classification (GTDB taxonomy): domain Bacteria; phylum Pseudomonadota; class Alphaproteobacteria; order Rickettsiales; family UBA1997; genus CAJQHK01. The sequence goes on along the minus strand of JAOFKK010000012.1, from coordinate 11,117 downwards.
ACATCTGCCGTTATTAGTAGTTTTTATTATTTAAGAATTATAAAAATTATGTATTTTGACAAAAGAAGTGAAAAATCAGAAATTTCTATTATCAGGTGTAATTCCAATATCATTCTAATTATTTGCGCTTTATTAGCTCTTACTGCTCCATTATATTTTAGCTATTTCTTAAATTTAGTTGAGTCAAATATTGTCCATATTTTTAGATATGGCGGATAATATATTTATCAAGAAAATCACACACCCCTTAATAGGAGATATTAAAATCGCTGCTGATAAATCAATTTCTCATCGTTCATTAATTTTTTCTGCCCTAGCTAATGGCAAAAATACCATCACCAATCTTCTAGAATCGGAAGATGTCATTAATACCGCCAAAGCTCTACAAAAAATGGGAGCTATTATTAATAAAAAAAATAATGGAATTTATGAGGTAATTGGTTCAGGAATCTCAGGATTAACTGAGTCAGAAGATATTTTAGATTTTGGCAATTCGGGCACTGGAGCTAGATTATTAATGGGATTAGTAACTCCTTTTAATTTTAAAACTTTTTTTACTGGCGATCACAGCCTTAGATCGCGACCAATGAAGAGAATTTTTACTCCAATGACTCAAATTGGCGCCAAAATCACCGCTCGAAAAGATAATTTATTACCAGCCATAATTGAAGGTAATGATGAATCATTGCCGATAGAATATAAAATGCCAAAGGCTTCAGCCCAAATTAAAAGCTCAATCCTATTAGCAGCACTTAATATCAATGGTACAACAACTATTATTGAACCCGATTTATGCCGTGATCACACCGAGATCATGATGCAATATTTAGGATTAAATTTAATGATTGAAAATTTACCAGAAGGCGGAAGAAAAATATCCTATAATGGCGTACAAGAATTTAAATCAAAAGATTTAATAGTGCCAAATGATATATCATCTGCTGCATTTTTTATTGTTGCTGCCTTGATAATTCCTAACTCAAATATTGAATTAAAAAATATTGGTATTAATAAATTACGCGATGGCATTGTGCAAACCTTACTTGAAATGGGGGGTGATATCCAAATTACCAACCAAAGAGAGCAAAATGGTGAATTGGTTGCTGATATTAAGGTTAAATATTCAACTTTAAATGGGGTTAATGTGCCAGCAAATAGAGTGGCAAGAATGATTGATGAATATCCAATTTTAGCAATTGCTGCTGCCCATGCAAATGGTATTACTAAGATGAATAATTTGGCAGAATTAAAGGTCAAAGAAAGTAATCGCCTTGCTGCAATTTATGACAATATTATCAAATGTGGTATTACTGCTAAAATGGGGGATGATGATCTAGAGATTACCGGCGGCATAAGTCAGATTGATCATGTGCCCCAAATCATTACTTATCATGATCACAGAATTGCCATGTCTTTCTATGTTTTAGGCCTTACTATGGAAAATGGACTAGAAATTGATGATACATCAATGATTAATACTAGTTTTCCTGAATTTCTATCATTATTAAAAAATTATACCATTTATCAAAAATAACCCGGCTGAAAAACCAAATCTTGGCGTCAACATCATTTAAACATGACTAAAAAAATAAATATTAATATCGATCATATAGCCACTTTACGAAATGCTAGGGGAGGTTCTTTTCCTGACCCTATGGAAGCTGTAAAAATTATTGAAAATACCAAAGCAAAAGGAATCACAATCCACCTAAGAGAAGATAGGAGGCATATCAAGGATGAGGATGCTATTAAAATCAATAAGAATAGCCACCTACCCTTAAATTTTGAAATGGCAGCCACAAAAGAAATGCTACAAATAGCGTTAGATTTAAAACCAAAATCAGTCTGTATAGTTCCGGAAAAACGAGAAGAAATTACAACAGAAGGCGGTCTTGATGTTATTAAAAATCAAGATAACCTATCTAAAATTATCAATAAATTAGGGCAAAATAATATTCTAACATCGCTTTTTATTGAACCGGATGAACAGCAAATGATAATATCTAAAAAAATTGGTGCCGATATCATTGAAATTCACACCGGTAAATATTGTAACTTAGCTGAAGAATTTGGTATAAATCACGAAAAAACAGAAGAAGAATTTGATAAAATAAAAAATATCGCTAAAAAATCCCTAGAATTAGGATTAGAATGTCATGCTGGACATGGAATTAATTATCAAACCATAGTAAAGATTAACCAAATAGCACAAATTAGCACTTTACATATTGGCCATTTTGCAATTTGTCAATCGATATTTGTTGGGTTAGAAAATGTTATTAATAAATTAATTGAGTTAACAACAATTAAGGAGTAATATAATTTATCAAAAATATTAAGTGGTGCCCAGAGACGGGTTCGAACCGCCGACACAAGGATTTTCAGTCCTTTGCTCTACCAACTGAGCTATCTGGGCAATATAAATCTATTATCAAAAATTTATCATTTAATCTTCTATGATGAGACAAAGAAAATATTTTGCAAGTTTTAATCAATATATTTCTTCTTATAGAATAAAAAATAATGTTGTAATAAAATTTTAGAAATAGCAGTCAAAGGAATGGCCATTAACAAGCCAATAAATCCAAACAAAATACCAAAAGCAAAAAGTCCGAATATAATCCAAACAGGATGAATCCCAACTTGATCACCAACTAATTTTGGCGTAAAATAATTTGATTCAACAATTTGACCAACAATAAATATTAAAGCAATTAATGCAAAATGATATGGTGATAAGCCCCACTGAAATAAAGCAATAATATAAGATGCCGTAACCCCGATTAACATACCAACATAAGGTATAAAAGTTAATAAACCCGTTAGAATGCCAATTAAAAAACCATAATTTAATTCCAAATGATTTAATGAAATAGCATATATTGCCCCCAAAATTAAACAAACTGTTAATTGACCACGAAGATATTTAGAAATAATCTGATCAATGTCAGAAATAATTTGTTCTATCTTATTTTTATATTTTGAAGGTAAATATGATTTAACAAAGATGGTTATTTTATCCCAATCTTTAAGAAAGTAGAAACTAATAATTGGAGTAATAATAATTGAAGCAACAACATCTATAGCCATATTGGTGGAATTAGCAATATTGCCAAAAATATCATCTGAAACTGACAATAATTTTGACAAATTATTTTGAGAAATTAAATCCTCCTTCGAAGTAAGGCCAGCAAAGTTTGAAACTATAATTAATAGATTATCAATATATAAGGGTAGTTGCTTAACAAATTGCACTAATTGCTGAAATAAAATAGGAAGTAAATTTGTAAAAATAATTGCTAAAATTGTAAAAAATAATGAAATAATCAGTAAGGATGAAATTGATCTGGCGATTCCTTTTTTATCTAATTTTTTAATTGTTGGACTAAATAAATAAGCAATTATTGCTGAAAATATAAAGGGTGATAAAATAGATTTTACCGTAAATAAAAACCATATTATAGCTATAATAATCAAAAATGGTAAAAGTAATTTTTCTATTTTCATAAATAATTTATAAACCAGAAAGTACAAAATCTGGCCTTATGCCATATTCTTGACAAACTCCTTTCATATTTTCTAATGTTGGTAATTGCCTATATTTTATATTTAATCTATTACTTAAAATACCTCCACCAATAAGTGCAGAATCAATGTTATTTTCATTAGCACCCTTAATGTCAGTTTCTATACCATCGCCAATAGCAATAAATTTATCATTTTCATCAGATCCAAATAGTTCCCTTACCTTATCATAGACTAATTTATGAGGCTTGCCAAAATAAGTTACCCTACCACCTAATTCTTGATATTTTTTAGCCAAAATACCAGCACAAAGAATTTCTAATCCGGATTGTTTAATTACAATTAAATCTGGATTAACGCAAATCATTGGTAAATCATATTTAATTCCCTCTTGCAAATCCTTCATACGCGATTCTACAGTTAAAAACTCATCTCCTAAGCCGGTATTGATAATAAATTTAGCATCTTTCATGCTGCACATTTGATAATCTAAATCTTCTAATAAATCTAAATCCTTATCTGGACCCATATAAAAATATTTATGACTTAACTCCTTATTATCTTTTAAATATAAATATGTCGCCTCTCCAGAGGTTAATATAAAGTCATAAAGTTCTTTTTTAATACCAAAATCATTTAATAAAGTCTCTGCTTTTATTGATCTTCTTGGCGCGTTAGATAAAAAACATATTTTTTTACCGGCTGATCTAATTTCTTGTAAATTTTCAATTACACCGGGATAGATATGGGTTCCATCATGTATTACACCCCAAATATCAATAATAAAATGAGTATAATTTTTATATATTTCCAATAAATTATCTTTAAAAATCATGAATTTAATATTTAATTCTAATAATGTCCCCCAATCTTACTTTATTATAATCATCCTTATCAATTAAAATCCAAGAAGATTTATCATTTATTTTGTCGCTGACTTTGCCCTTAGCTAATATATGATTTTCAATCTCCGAGTCACCAGTAATAGCATTTTCTTCTTCAAATTTACCGATTATATCAAATTTATTGCCTTTTTTTATGCCGTCTTTTCTTCCTAAACTAATTTTAAAAATAGCCTTCTTATCATGGATTCTTTTTTCTAAAATATAGCCTTTTTTAGCAAAGATATTTTTTAATTTACGAGAAATAGATTCAATAGATTTTTTAGTAGCTTGACGAACTAGATTATCATCTCTTTTTGCACCTTGATCTCTTTTACCTTTAATATTAATAATGCCCATAATATCAGTGCCCTCCTCTTTTGAACCTTCAGTTCTAAAAGCCTTACCTTCAAAAGCAATATTTTCAATTACAGACAATGAAGGTAATTCATAAATTTTAACATTACCTGCAATATTGGAGTTATATTCAAATCCTGCAGGTTTAAGATACACTCCTTCATTTGGTTTATATCCTGGAGTTGCAGCTTTATATTTTGAAGTAAAACTAGCATTGGAAAAAGAACCCATTATGGCATAATTAGCAATTTGAGGCCCTTTATAAATTCCAGATTTTTTCATTTCAGATAAGCGAATTTCTTTTTCTAATTTTTTAGCAGAATTGCGATCAATTAATTTAATTAATTTATTTTCTGTAAGAATATTCTCAATGGATGCAATGGCAACTTTGCTAATATTGGCATTTTTTGCCACTTCATTGCCATCAGCATCAAAAGGAAAAACAACAATCTTTTTGATTTCACCTTTTAACTCTCCCTTGGTTGGTAAAAATTCTGACTCTGATAATGGAACTTTTTGGTAAGAGTCAAAATTTCTGATTGAAAGACAAGAAGAAAGAGTCAATAATAATAAAAAAACTAAAAAATATTTAATTTGTAGCATGATGTATTTGTCATAATTTATTTGATTATTTTAGTTTTTCATCATTTTCAAATAATGTCAATAGAATGAATATTAATTTTAGAATTTATACAGAAGATACTGATTGGGGCGGAATGGTTTATCATTCAAACTATCTTAAATTTTACGAAAGAGCAAGATCGGACTTTTTAAGACAAAGTAATATTAATCAAATAGATTTAAAAAATAACTTTAATATTAATTTTGTTGTCAGCTCTATGGAAATCAAATTTATTAAGCCAGCAACAATGGATGACTTAATTACAGTTAATACTAAAATTAATGCAATTAAAAAAGCTTCTATTATATTAGAGCAAGAAATATATAATAATGATCTTTTGCTTAATAAGGCAAAAGTGATTTTAGCAATTATTAATTCTAAAAATAAAAAACCGGTAAAAGTCCCTGAAATTATAATTAAAGCATTTAGCAAATAACATGTTTGATACAATAAGTAGTAATATTTCCAAAATATTTGAGAAAATATCTAGTAAAAAAATTATATCTGAAAAAGATGTTGATGAGACGATGAGGGCCATCAGAATTTCTTTGCTTGAGGCCGATGTGTCGCTGTCAGTTGCTAAGGAATTTATTGCCAAAACTAAGGAGAAAATCATTGGTCAAGATATTATAAAAAACGTCAAATCTGGCGACATGATTGTTAAAATCTTTAATGATCAATTGGTTGAATTATTAGGATCTGAATCATCTGAAATTAATCTTGACGGTAAAGAGCCAAATGTAATTTTAATGGCTGGTTTACAAGCTTCTGGTAAAACAACTACGGCAGCAAAATTAGCTAACTTCCTACTCAAAAAGAAAAATAAAAATAAAATTCTATTAGCCTCTCTTGATACTTCTCGTCCTGCTGCAATGGAGCAGCTTGAAATTTTAGCAAAACAAATTGGTGTTGATAGTTTAGAAATTATTAAAGGTCAAAATTCTATTGATATTACAAAAAGGGCCTTAAAAAAGGCCAAAGATGAATCTTATGAAATCTTAATTCTTGATAGTGCTGGCCGTACCAATATTGATGAAGAATTAATGACTGAACTACAAAATGTTAAAAAAATATCTAATCCCGATGAGACAATTTTGGTAGTAGATTCAATGATGGGTCAAGATGGTATTAATGTTGCCAATGATTTTAATAACAGAATTAATATTGATGGCGTTATCTTAACCCGAATTGATGGTAATGCTCGTGGTGGCGTTGCTATTACTATGAGAATTGCAACTAATTGCCCTATTAAATTTCTTGGATCTGGTGAAAAAATCACAGAATTAGAAATCTTCGACCCAGAAAGAATTGCTTCTAGAATTCTTGGAATGGGTGATATTGTCTCCTTAGTAGAAAAGGCTGGCGAAGAAATTAGCGAATCAGAAATGAAAAAAGCTGAAGAATCTTTTAGAAAAGGTGTCTTTACTTTTGAAGATCTATTAAAGCAAATTAAAAATATGCGCAAAATTGGTGGAGTAACCTCAATAATTGGATTTTTACCTGGCGCTGGTAAAATTAAGGAGGCTTTGCAAAATTCTGATCTAGAAAAGGAAATTAAAATTCAAGAAGCTATTATTTATTCAATGACTAAGGAGGAAAGAATTAAATCTGAAATACTTAATTCATCGCGCAAAAAAAGAATTGCCACGGGATCGGGAACTACAATTCAAGAGGTTAATCGCTTACTTAAAAAATTAAAACAAATGCAAAAAGTTGTCAAAAAGGTTGGCAAGATGGATAAATCAGAACTAGAATCTTTAGCAGGAGACGGTAATATGTCAGAATTAGGCAATCTTTTTGGCAAAAAATAATGAAAATTCTATTTTGCGGTGATATTGTGGGTCGCACAGGAAGACAATCTGTCATTAATAATATTCCCAAATTAAAAACAGAACATAATTTAGATTTTATTATTGCTAATGTTGATAATGCTTCTGGCGGTTTTGGCATTAATGAGAACAACTCCAAAGATTTTACGCAAATCGGCATTGATGTTTTAACGGGAGGTGATCATATTTGGGATAAAAAAGAAATGTCTAATTATATTACCCGTGAAAAAAGAATTTTACGCCCTTTAAATTTTCCCAAATCATCCCCTGGTGCTGGAGCTCGTATTTTTACCTCCATTAACAATAAAAAAGTTTTAGTAATTCATCTTTTGGGGCAGGTTTTTATTAAGAACAATCTTAATTGTCCTTTTGAATCTGCTGACAATGTTCTTAGAAGTTATAAATTAGGGCAGGATATAGACGCAATTTTTGTTGATTTTCATGCTGAAGCAAGTTCAGAAAAAATGGCAATGGGTAAATTTTTAGATGGCAAAGTATCTGCAGTAATTGGTAGCCATAGCCATATTCCAACCAATGATTATCACATCATGCCAAATGGTACTGCTTACCAAACAGATGCTGGAATGTGCGGCGATTATGATAGTATTATTGGAATGCAGACAGATGTTCCACTAAGATCATTTTTAAGTAAAAGAAGGGTAGGAAAAATGGTGCCGGCAAAAAATGAGGCCACCTTTTGTGGATCAATTATTGAAATTAGCGATACAGGTCTTGCAAAAAATATTGATATTGTCAAAATTGGAGGTCTGTTAGATAATAAATAAAATTTCAAATGCAAAAATTAAATACTATATTATTAATAATTATATCTCTTTCTACTACTACCATTGCTATTGCTGGCTTTGTTGCGGCAAAAACAGTAATTGATACTAAAAACATAATTGAATCGAAAATCAATAATTTTGAAAATAAAGTCGATTCTAAAATTGACAATGTTAAAAGTGAATTATTGGGTGAAGTTAAAAAAACTAAGGCTGAATTATTCCAAAAAGTAGATAATGTTACTGAAAAATTCACTGGCAAGAAAGATAAATTAAAATCCAAAGGTAAAAAATTAGAAGATAAGCTTGAAAAAAGTCTTAAAAAATTATTTTAAAATTATTAAAAATGTTTATACAAATTGAAGATACTCCAAATCCTGAAAGTTTAAAATTTATCCCTGATGATACTGAAATTGCGGGCGATAAAATATCAGAATATAAAAATCTCGATGAGGCTAAGTTAGAATCCCCTTTAGCAGAAAAATTCTTTGAAATTGAAGGGGTAAAAACAGTATTTTTGGGTAAAAATTTTATAACAATTACCAAAACAGGTAATATTGAATGGCAATCAATTAAAACTGATATTCTATCTAGTATGATGGATTTTATAAATTCAGGCCAGGAGGTTTTTTACAAAAAGAATGCAGAAGATTCCGATGAAGAAGATAGCGACATAGTAAAACAAATTAAAGAATTAATTGAAATGAAAGTTAGACCAGCTGTAGCAATGGATGGTGGCGATATTATTTTTCATTCTTTTGAAAATGGAATTGTGTTTTTAAGCCTTAGAGGGGCTTGTTCTGGCTGTCCTAGCTCAACCGTTACTTTAAAAAATGGGATAGAAAATATGCTAAAACATTACATACCCGAGGTAGAGTCGGTGGAGCAAATAGCCCAATAGTTTAAGGGGCTGTTTTTAGGATTATAATATATTTATCAAGATAATAAATTAAAAAATGCCAAAAAAAGAAAAATCATGCCCAATGTCAATTTTATGCAAATTGACCAAAAAAATCTTATCAAAAAAAGATTCTCAAATTGCAGTCATTAATCTCAATGGCGTAATTGGCAATGTGAGTAAATTTGATAAGGGAATCAATATTGATAATGTTAATCCATTATTAGAAAAAGCCTTTAAAGAAAAAAAATTCAAAGCTGTTGCAATTAATGTTAATTCACCAGGAGGATCTCCGGTACAATCAGAATTAATTTTTCAAAGAATCACAGAATTATCGAAAGAAAAAAAGATGCCTGTATTTACTTTCGCTAGAGATGTTGCTGCTTCTGGTGGTTATTTTATTCTTTGCGCTGGTGACGAGATTTACGCTCATGATTCATCAATTATTGGCTCTATCGGCGTAATTTCAGCAAGTTTTGGCTTTGAAAAAGCCATTAAAAAAATTGGTGTCGAAAGAAGAATATATACTGAAGGCAAGAATAAAGCTGTTATGGATCCATTTTCTCCTGAAGATCCAGATAATATTAAAATTCTTAAAGCGGTGCAAAAGGATATTTTCGCTAATTTTAAAAATATTGTTAAAACAGCAAGAGGTAAAAAACTTAAAAAAACTGATGCAACTTTATTTAATGGTGCTTTTTGGTCAGGAACTGAGAGTAAAAAAATTGGCTTAATTGATGATATCGCCAATATGAGAGATATTATGAAAAAGAAATATGGTAAAAAAGTTAAATTAGTTGAAATTAAAGAAAAAAAGAAGGGTTTTGTAAAGGATTTATTATCCACTAAATTTGATGATTTTTCTGAAAATATCATTGAAAATATCTTCAATAAAATAGAAGAAAGATCTAGCTGGAATAAATTTAAATGATAGAACTTTTCTAATATCATATTTTATGCCAAGATATAAAATAGTAATAGAATATGATGGCACTCGATATTCTGGATGGCAAAAACAACCTAACCTAACCACCATTCAAGGACAAATTGAATCTGCACTTACAAACCTTACTAACAAGAAGGTAGAGATTATGGGATCGGGAAGAACAGATGCTGGGGTTCATGCTTTAGGGCAAGTTGCCCATTTTGATTTGGAAGAAGAATTTGAGCCATTTAAAATACAAATGGCGGTGAATTTTTTCTTAAAAATGGATGATATTGCAATTTTAGATTGCCAAAAAGTTGCTGATAATTTTCATTCTCGATTTTTAGCTACCAAAAGAATTTATCAATATAAAATACTTAATCGCAGAGCGCAGCCAGCAATTGACAAAAATCGTCTTTATCATGTGCCATTTCAATTGGATTTAAATTTAATAAAAGAAGCTGCGCAATATTTGATTGGGAAACATGATTTTTCTAGCTTTAGAGATTCAGAATGTCAGGCCAATGACGCAATTAGAAGGATTGATTATATTAATATTATAGAGCAAGAAAATAATATAATAATTATTGAAATAGCTGCTAAATCTTTTTTACATCATATGGTGCGCAATATCATCGGTACTTTAATCCATTTTTCTAAGAAAGATATCGCCCCAGAAAAAATTAAAGAAATATTGGAAATTAAAGATAGAACCAAATCTGGTCCAAATGCGCCATCTTGGGGCCTATATTTTACCAAAGTAATCTATGAACATAATTAATATTCTACTTAGCGATAAAAATGGCGGAGTTGAACAATCATTTGTTAATTACTGCATTATGCTGCAACAAAATGATTGCAAAATTTTAGCCATTATCAAACAAAATGCTGAATTTATCCCTGATTTACAAAAAAATAATATAAATTTTATAGAAGTAAAAAATAAATTTGGCTATCATGATATTTTTTCTATCTTAAGAATCAGAAAAATTATTAAAAATTTTAAAACAAATAGAGTAATAGCCCATGCAGGAAGAAGTATTATTATTGCCAAAAAAGCCCTTAATTTTTTAAAAATTCCACTAATTGCAGTTAATCACAGCAATAATATTAAAAGATCTTTAAAGGCCGATATTATTTTTGCCGTAAATAATAATATTATTAACAAAATTCAACAAACATCATCTCATAAAAATTATCATCTTATACCCAATTCTATTGCGATTGACAAAAAAATAGAAGCTAAAGAATTAACAATATCAAAAAGAAAAACCATTACTTTAGGATCAATGGGACGC
>JAOFKK010000011.1 GCA_028040005.1 Rickettsiales bacterium | reverse complement strand
ACCATTTTTTTAATTTGATGCGCAACCGAAGAAGCCTCTTCGCGATCATTATAAAAACTACCAATTGCAATTTTTTTTCCTGAATCTTGATCACTAAAAAGTGTTTTTTCATGACGCTTAGAATTGAAAGATATAATGTGAGAAGCAGCTTTTAAGATATTATTTTTAGAACGATAATTTTGCTCCAAACGAATAATTTTGGCATCAGGATAATCTTTATTAAAATTTAAAATATTGGTAATTTCTGCGCCACGCCAAGAATAAATTGACTGATCATCATCACCAACTGCGCAAATATTTTTATATTTAGCTGCTAAATTTTTAAGCCAAATATATTGAATATTGTTACTATCTTGATATTCATCAACCAAAATATATTTAAATTTATTTTGATAATATTGTAAAATATCTGGTTTTTTTTGGAAGATAATTAAATTTGAAAGCAATAAATCGCCAAAATCAGCAAAATTAAGATTTTTTAATTGCTGTTGATATGAGGTGTAAATTTTGGCAAAATTTGGTAAATTAAAATGTTGACCAGAGCAATTTTCTGGTAAAATATTGCGATCCTTACAAAGAGATATTTGCCAAAGATAATTCTTAGCCGGAAATTCCTTTTGATTGATCCTTAAATCATCTAAAATCTTTTTAATAATTCTATTACAATCCGAGACATCAATTATGGTAAAATTCTCATCCAAACCATAATATTCTGGATATCTTTTAAGAATTCTACTAGCAATTCTATGAAAAGTGCCAAGCCATAAATTATTAGATTCATCGCCAATCTTTTTAGAGATTCTATATTTCATTTCAGATGCAGCCTTATTGGTAAAGGTTACAGCTAAAATTTCATCAGCTCTAGCAGCATAGGAATCTAAAATATAAATAATCCTTTCGGTAATTATTTTAGTTTTTCCAGTTCCAGCACCAGCCAAGGCCAATAATGGGCCATCAATATTTTTTACCGCCTGTTCTTGCGCTTCATTAAGATTTGTCATCAGATTTTTTATCAGAAAATTTATTATGACTAAAAAGATTCACGATAATGACAAAAATTACAATAAAAAAGCTCATTATTAAAAAAAGAGTCATTTATATCAATATTGACTTCTTGCTACATTAACTTAAAATTACGACATAATTAATAATTATTCAATTAAAATGACCGGAAAAACACTTTATGATAAAATTTGGGACCTACATTTAGTAAATGAAGATGCAAATTCTAATATTATTTACATTGATAGACAATTAATTCACGAAGTTACTTCGCCTCAGGCTTTTGAAGGTCTAAGAATGAATAATCGTAAAGTTCGTAATCCACAATTTCACTTAGCTGTTGCTGATCATAATGTGCCAACCACTACTGCAAATCGTGGCAATGGTGTTGCTGGTATATCTGACCCTATCTCTAAAACTCAAATTCAAACTTTAGAAGATAATTGCAAGGAATTTAATGTACAATATTTTGATCTTGATGATGAAAAGCAAGGTATTGTTCATATTGTTGGTCCTGAGCAAGGCTTTACTCAGCCAGGCATGACCATTGTTTGTGGCGACAGCCATACTGCAACTCACGGTGCTTTTGGCGCCCTTGCTTTTGGCGTTGGTACTAGTGAAGTTGAACATGTTTTATCTACCCAAACTTTACCACAACAAAAATCCAAAAATTTACTTGTTAAAATTGATGGTAAATTAAATGAACATGTTACTGCCAAAGATATTGCTCTAGCAATTATTGCAAAAATTGGTACCGCTGGTGGAACGGGATATGTTATTGAATATGGTGGTCAAGTCATTAAGGATTTATCAATGGAAGCAAGAATGACAATCTGTAATATGACAATTGAAGCTGGTGCTAGATCTGGCCTTATTGCTCCTGATGAAAAAACTTTTGAATATTTAAAAGATCGCCCTTTTACTCCTAAGGGAGATGATTTTAACAAAGCAGTATCTTACTGGAAATCAATCATTTCAGATGATGATGCTATTTATGATAAAATTGTAACATTGGATGCTAGTCAAATTGAGCCTTTTGTTACTTGGGGAACAAGTCCTGAAGATGCTTTACCAATTTCATCATCTATTCCTGCACCAGAAGATTTTAACAAATCAAAAGGTGGTGCTGTCAAAAGATCTTTGGAATATATGGGCCTAACTTCTGGTACAAAATTAACAGATATAATTATTGATAAAGTTTTTATTGGATCTTGCACTAATGGCCGTATTGAAGATTTACGCGCCGCTGCCGAATTTGCTAAAGGCAAAAAAATTGCTAATAATATTAAGTTGGCAATGGTTGTTCCTGGTTCTGGTCTAGTTAAAAAACAAGCTGAATCTGAAAATTTACATAAAATTTTTATCGAAGCTGGATTTGAATGGAGAGAGCCTGGATGCTCAATGTGCTTAGCCATGAATGCCGATAAATTAGCTTCAGGTGAAAGATGCGCCTCCACTTCTAATCGAAATTTTGAAGGTCGACAAGGTCGCGGCGGAAGAACTCACTTAGTAAGCCCGCAAATGGCTGCTGCAGCTGCTATTTATGGCAAATTAACTGATATTAGGCAAATATCATAATTTAAGGATTATATGTCTTTAATTGATTCGGATGATAATAAAAATAAAATTCTAAAAAAATTTTATGAAATCTCTGCCAATCAAGGCTGCGATGACCAAACTCTTGAACAATCTTTTACAGAATGTAATTTTGACCCCAAATTAAAAGATATTTTTTTTGAAAATGGTCTAATTGATTTGATTGATTTTGCTATTGACAAAATTGATGAACAAACCAAATTAGAACTGGATCAATTTGATTTCTCAAATTTGGGAATCTCGGCTAAGATTAGAAAGATAATTCAAATTAAACTAAAAATTATTGATCAAAATTATGCCGCATTTTGCTCTATCGCATCTTATTTACGCAATAATTTTAAATTAACTTCAAAAATAACTCCTCTTTTTATTAAAAAATCCTATCAATTTGCTGACTTTACTTGGTATGAAATTGGCGATAAATCAACTGATTATAATTTTTACAGTAAAAGAATCTTACTTTCCAAGATCCATCTTAAAACCTTATTATATTTTTCTAAAAATAACTCAATTCCAAATTCTTTAAAATATTTTGATTCTCAGATCACTAATATTATTATATTTTCTAAGGTAAAAAATGAACTTAAAGAAATATTTAATTTTATATCTTGCCAAAGTGACAAAAATAATGTACAATATAGAAAGGACTTTCTTAAGCAACAAATATCTAAACTACCTTTCTTAAGGCTATATAATGGGAAATAATCAATTTGATCTAGCTATTATTGTTATATTTTTGATGGTAGGACTTTTTTCTTTTTTAAAAGGTTTTGCTAAAGATTTTTGCTCGACCATATGTTGGTTATGCGCTATTATTTTATCGCAATTAATGGGCGCTGAATTTGCAATATTACTTAAACCATATATTCCAAATATCTATCTAGCTAAAGTAATCTCTCATTCTATATTATTTATTGTAATATTAACAATCTCTTATCTTTTTATTGCTAAATCATTAAGACCCATTTTACAAAGCGTACCCGATCCTATTAACCAATCTCTTGGCTTTGGATTTGGCGTTATAAAAGCCTATGCTATATTATCATTTTTATTTGCCATGTCGGCTTCTATTTATAATTTAAATATATTTAATAATAAATCATCAGAAGGTAGATTTGGACCATCTTGGCTCCAAGAATCAAAAAGTTATGCTATTTTAGAATTTGGAGCTTCAAAACTTGATTTTGTTACCAACATAATGCCCGAAACTATGAATAGTAATGGTAAAGGAGTATTATCTTTTTATATGGATGGAGATACTTCATTTTATGAAAATCAAGTTAAAAATATGATTGAGAAAAAAATGGATGATCAAATTGCAAAAGACCCTAACAAGGAAATTATAGAGCCATCTAATGATTCTAACTCAGATGAAATAGGGGGTTATGAAAAGCAAGAAAGGAAAAAAATGGACCGATTAATACAAGTTGTCTCTATTGATAATAAAATTTATAATGAAGAAAATAATTCAAAAGATGATATTGAAAATGAAAATAGTTACCCTAATATGAGAGTTGGTGATGATGAGGATAATATTATAATTGATCGAAATATTGATGGTAATATTGTCAGCTACGAAACAAGCATGTCTGAGTTAGAAGATATGACGGGCGGTAATTTTAATGTCACTAATAATGGCAATGTACAAGTTAATTGGGAAGATATAGATTGGGGGCAATTGCAACTTATTAACCCTCCTGAAGATGCAAGCTATATGGAAAATCTATTCAATCAATTAACCATATTAAAAACCTTTAGAGATAATCTATTTGGTGGCGATGTTGAAGTGGAAAATGACCCTTTAAACTTTATCATTGATAATGCCGAAGAGGTAAAAAATCTAGAAAGTGAGATAGACTCAAATTAACAAATTTTAATTATTAACTTTAAATTTTATATATGTTCAATTTAGAAGGTAAGAATGCTTTAATTACAGGCGCAAGTGGTGGTATTGGCGGTGCTATTGCTCAATATTTAAGCAAAGCTGGTGCTAATATCGTTATTTCTGGCACTAGGGAAGAGAAATTACAAAATTTAAAGGCTAAAATCTCTGGTAAATGCGAAATAATTCCTTGCAACTTATCTGATTTTGATCAAGTTGAAAATCTATTCTCAAAGGCCGAGGAATTTTTTGGAACTATTGATATTCTTATCTGCAATGCTGGTATTACTAAAGATAATCTTATTATGAGAATTAAAAATGAAGATTGGGATGATGTTTTAAATATTAATCTTAAATCAACTTTTATTCTTAATAAAAATGCTGCAACCAAAATGATTAGAAGAAAATTTGGTCGTATTATAAATATCTCTTCCGTTGTTGGTGTTTCGGGTAATCCGGGTCAAGCTAATTATTGCGCATCTAAAGCTGGTATGATCGGCATGGGTAAATCAATCGCGATGGATGTCGCTAAAAGGGGTGTAACTATTAATGCAGTAGCTCCAGGATTTATCGCAACCGACATGACAGAAGCTCTTAATGACAAGCAAAAGGATGCAATTAACGATAAAATTCCTGCTGGCAAAATGGGATCAGTAGATGATATTGCTGCTGCAGTTTGTTATTTAGCAAGTAATGAGGCTGGCTATGTTACTGGCCAAACTATTCATGTTAATGGCGGAATGCTCATGATCTAAAAATTTCCATTTAAATTTAATATTACCCTTGATATTCTTTCGTTTTTTATTTTTTACTGCACTCATGTAGATTTGACTACATATCACTTGTAAAAAATAAAATAACAAAACAATCTCTTTGGTAATATTATTTTAAATGAAAATTTAGAGTTTAGAAATTAACAATTTGCTTACTGCGCTTATAAAAATAAAAGAACAAAAACCTCATAATAAATTATCATGTCTAGATTATTATTTATAATTATAATTTTAATATCACATATTTCTTGTGCATCACTAGTTCCTTACCAACAAATGCCATCAGGAACTTACAAATTAGACAAAACTCATGCTAGTATTATTTGGCAAGTTTCTCATTTAGGGCTATCTGATTATACAGCAAGATTTGCCGATTTTGACGCCATGATTGAATTTAATGCAAAAAATCCAGAACAAAGCCAAGTTAGCGCCACAATTAATTCTTTTTCAATAAAAACCCAATATCCATATCCTGAAAAGAAAGATTTTGATAAAAAATTACAAAATAAGGATTGGTTTAATAGCGCCAAATTTCCTAAAATTATTTTTAAATCTAAAAAAATTAAAAATATCAATGACAAAAAAGGTATAATGATTGGTGATTTAACCTTTTTAGGAATTACCAAAGAAATAACAATGGATGTTACCTTTAATGGCGCTATGCAAAAACAACCATTTACTAGCAAGCCAACATTAGGCTTTAAGGCAACGACTTCTATCAATAGATCCGATTGGAAAATGGACACCTATATACCAAATATTGGAGATGAAGTAAAAATTATATTTGATGGTGAATTTGGAATGTAAAGACCTTTTTGGGATATATGATACTATTTATTAAAAATAACTAATGTTGATTTTTATATAATAAACAACAATCACCATAGGAATAAAAGCGATATTTTTTATCTATTGCAAATTGATATAATTTTTTAGCCTCATCAATACCAATAAAGGCCGAAACTAACATAAATAATGTTGATTTTGGTAGGTGAAAATTGGTCATTAAAATATCTACCATCTTAAATTTATAACCTGGGGAAATAAAAATATCAGTATTGCTAAATTTTTCCTCTATAATTCCTTGATCATTAGTTGCAGATTCTAAAACCCTCATGCTTGTTGTGCCAACGGCAATAATTTTATTACCCCTATTTTTTGCTTCATTAATTATATCGCAAGATTTTTGATCAATTTCAAAAAATTCCTGATGCATTTTATGATCCTTAATTAATTCGGACTTTACCGGTAAAAATGTTCCGGCACCAACATTTAAGGTAACAAATATTATTTTTACTCCTTTTTTGTTAATTTTATCCAATAATTCATCAGTAAAATGTAAACCAGCAGTTGGCGCAGCAACTGACCCTAATTTATTAGCATAAATTGTCTGATAATTATCATCAGCATTTTGATCTTCCTCTTTAATATAGGGCGGTAATGGCATTTGACCATATTGCTGTAATTTTTTAAAAAAATCATTATCCTTAACATTAAAATCTAAAGTAATAATGCCATCTGGATTTTTATCATTTATAATAGCATAAAAATCATTAGAAATATAAAATTTATCACCAATATTAAGTCTTTTTGCAGGTTTGGCAAATGCTTGCCATATGCCATTAGACACTTCTTGATGTAAATTAATATTAATTTTGGCACCATTTTTATTTGACCCAATGATTTTGGCCTTTAATACTTTACTATCATTTAAAACCAAAATATCACCTTGTGATAAAAATTGATTAAGATTTTTACTTTGTAATTGGCTAATTTGGTTATTTTTATAGATTAGCATTTGCGAACTATCCCTTGGATAGGAAGGCTTATTGGCAATTAAACTTGCTGGTAAATCAAAATTAAAATCTAAAGTTTTAAGATTTTGTGATATCACTTATAAGGCCGCAATAATATTATAATTATATTCCACGTGGAGTGTCCTTATTACTAGGAATGCCTCTCAACTCTTTGCCGAGAGATGCTTCTTTAGTCGCTCGTATTGTAGCAGGCTTCTCAGCAGATACGTTTTCTAAATTTTCTATGTCATCTTGTGATATCTGACTATTAGCTCTTGCTACTTTAATAGCTTCACCTAAACCTATAACATCATCAACCTCCTGCCCATCATTAATTATATCCTTCATTAATTCTTTTGACTCTTTTTCTTGTGATAAATGATCATTAATCAAATATACCACACCCGTAGCAGTTGCAATCATAGCAAAGCCAATTGCTAATCCTGGTAAAGCAAATGCTAAACATAAGACGGCCTCTCCTGCTTCGGGCAAAATTGCTATCGCAGTATAAGAATTTGCAATTATTGCGTCAGATGGAGTAAGATTTTTCTTTGCTAGCTCCCTCTCCCATTCTTCCCATGCTGCTAACAATTTTTTGGAGGATGTAACCATATCAACTGCATCTTCTATCTTCATAGAATTTAACAAACCCATAACATCATCTATTTCCACTGATAATATAGAGGCTTCCTTATGATTTGTTATCGCTTTAATAGCTTCATCTCTTTGTGCTCGATTAACAACAGGCTTTTGTGATTTACCGCCACCACCGCCATGGCTGCTATCACTACTAACACTACTAACACTCCCTACTTCATCATCACGACCACCACCAAGGGGGGCATCATCAGGAACACTATCACCACCATCATCACTACCTAAGAACATAATTTTTTAATTTAAGTTAAATATCTGCATAACATTTTTGCTCCTTTTTAGCGCCAGGATGGGTCACTGCACCATATCTAGCACTACCAACATTTTGACTATAACGATAAAGAGCGCCGCTAGAATGGCCATTATTTGGCATTTTTAAAGATTGTTTTCTTTGTAAAATTTCCTCCTCATTTAGATCAACATTAATTGTACCATTAATAGCATCAATAGTAATTTGATCACCATTTTTTAAAATTGCAATAGTGCCACCATCGGCAGCTTCTGGACTAACATGACCAATACAAAAACCTCTCGTACCACCAGAAAATCTGCCATCAGTAATTAAAGCCACCTTATCACCCATTCCTTGACCATAAATTGCAGCAGTTGTTGCTAACATCTCCCTCATTCCGGGGCCGCCTTTTGGCCCTTCATAGCGAATTACAAGAACATCACCTGCTTGATATTGTTTTTGCTCTACTGCTTTAAAGCAATCTTCTTCACTATCAAAACATCTGGCCGATCCGGTAAAAATTAATTTATCCCTATCCATGCCAGAAATTTTTACAATAGCACCATCTTCGGCCAAATTACCTTTTAAAGTAACTACGCCACCAGTTGGAGAAAGTGGAGTATTTGGATGATAAACTACTTTTTGATCAGGGTTAAATTTAATATCCTTAAGATTCTCTGCTAAAGTTTTACCGGTTACGGTCATAATATCACCATGAATATAGCCTTCATCTAATAAAATTTTAAGAATCATTTTAACGCCACCAGCTTCAAATAAATCTTTGGCAACATATTTACCACCTGGCTTCATATCAGCAATATAAGGTGTTCTTTTAAAGACCCTGCCAATATCAAAAATATCAAAATCAATACCACATTCATTAGCAATTGCTGGCAAATGTAAGGCAGCATTGGTTGAACCACCAGTTGCAGCAACAATGGCGGCAGCATTTTCAAGCGCTTTTTTGGTAACTATATCTCTTGGTCTGATGTTTTTTTCAAGCAAATTCATTACCGCCTTACCAGCTTCATAAGCAATATCATTACGATCCTTATGAATTGCGGGCGCGCCAGAAGAGCTAGGAAGTGCCAGACCAATTGCCTCACTAACGCAAGCCATAGTATTGGCCGTAAATTGACCACCACAAGCACCAGCAGTTGGGCAAGCAACCTTAGCTAGCGACATTAAATCTTCTTTAGTAATTTGACCAGAATCCATAGCGCCAACCGCTTCAAACACATCAACAATTGTTACATCCTTTTCTTTAAATTTGCCAGGCATAATTGAACCGCCATAAACAAAAATAGATGGTACATTAAGGCGACACATTGCCATCATCATACCAGGAAGCGACTTATCACAACCAGCAAAAGTAACCATAGCATCATAGCAGTGACCTCTCATAGTTAATTCAACCGAATCAGTGATAACCTCGCGTGAAATTAGAGAAGATTTCATCCCCTCATGGCCATTAGCAATACCATCAGTAACTGTAATTGTAGTAAATTCACGAGGCGTACCGCCAAAATCTTTAACACCTAATTTAGCAGGTTGCGCTTGCTCGCGCAAATTAATATTACACGGAGCTGATTCATTCCAAGAAGTGGCAACGCCAATTAAAGGTTTTTGCAAATCCTCTTCTGTCAAACCATTAGGGTAAAGATCGGTTTTAATATTATACATCATGGTTTTTCTAGCCTCGCAACCATGAGATTTAGTAACATGACGCGATGGTAGATTTTGAATATTAAAATTTTTTGACATTATATAAATATGTTATTTTTAAGAATATTATAAATTGTATCATCCTAAAAACTACAATAGTTAATTAAATTTATTTTGTAAATTTATTTTATTAAATATCTTGACAAAGTAACATTATTTAATTAATTTTTACCATAATATTATTTCCTATCTTTAAGGCAATTCTTACTTTAAGGTTGGAAAATAACATTATTGTAAAAATTAATAATCAAAATTATGTTTAAAAAAATATCATCTTTAATTTTAGTGCTTTTCTTAGCATCTTGTTTTTCAAGCAAAAAATCAGTTGATCTGGCTGAAACTACTGACCAAGAAATGGGTCAATATGAAGTCATCAATAATGAAGAAGAGGCTGCAAAACTAAATGAAGAAGTTTCTACTGAAATAGCTGAAGAAGTTGAAGTTGAAGACAGAATATTTTTTGCATTAAATAGCTCAACACTTAATGATGAAGCTAAGGCTGTTCTTGATGGTCAATCTGAATGGTTAAAATCTGAGGCTAATATTAATATTATCATTGAAGGTCACTGTGATGAAAGAGGTACTAGAGAATATAATATTGCACTTGGTGAAAAAAGAGCAAATGCTTCTAGAGATTATTTAGTTTCTAAGGGTGTTGATTCTTCTAGAATTAAAACTGTTAGCTATGGCAAAGAAAGACCAGCACTTATTGGTAATGGTGAATCAATATGGTCCAAAAATAGAAGAGCTGTTACAGTTCCTGTAGAATAGGACAAAATCTATCTCAGTAATTTTTAAGGAGGTAAATATATTATTTACTTCCTTATTTTTGACATTTATCACAAAAGAAGCTTGATCTACCATTTTGTTTTATTCTTTTGATTATATTGCCACATTCAACACATTCCTTACCTTCTCTAGCATATATTTTAAAATCAAACTGAAAATTTCCTATATCTCCATTTAATTTTTTATAATCTCTTAATGTTGATCCACCCTTATCGATTGCCCTTTGTAAAATATTTTTAATATTTATTATTAATGTTTTTAATTCTACTAATTTTACTTTATTAGCAGATCTTAAGGGAGATATTTTTGACAAAAATAGGGACTCATTAATATATATATTACCAACACCAACCACTATTTTATTATCCATCATAATATTCTTAATATTCATGGATTTATTTTTTAATTTTTCTTGTAAATATTTTGCATTAAAATCATCGCTCAAAGGCTCAATTGCCAAATGTTTTAACATTTTATGGTCTTTTTGCTGATCCAAAAAAAACAAATCAGCAAATCCGAATCTTCTAGCGTCATTATATTTTAAAGAAGAATTATCAGAAAATTTAATTATAATATGATCATGTTTTTGGTGATTATTATCATAATTATTATAAAAATTTAATTTACCCGTCATTCCCAGATGAATCAATAAAACTCTGCCATTATCTAGCTCTATTAATATATATCTTGCCCTACGAGATATATTAATGATCTTGCTGTTATTTAGATCTGTTGTAAAATTTTTAGGATAGGGGAATCTTAAATTTTTATCTGAGATTTGAGTATTAATAATCTTTTTATTAATAATATTATCTTGCAATCCTCGGCAAACCGTCTCTACTTCTGGTAATTCTGGCATTATTGATATAAATCATTAATTATCATATTTCTGATATCTGTGGCTATTAATTTTGTTAAATATAATTTTGTTTCCTCTTGTGTTGTATAATTGGCAAATCTTTTATTACCAACATCAAAATCTCCACTTTCACTCGCTCTTCCCGAGCCAAGAATGTCACCACTTTTTATATCTATTAATTGATAATTAGCATTTAATGTTATTTTATTTCTACCAGATGATCCTGTGGAAGTGGTAAAGGTAGAAGATATTTGATCTGTTAATTTAATATCTAAAATATATTTTTTATCCTCAATATTATTATATGGGTTAAGAATTTTTGTTAAATGATCATGCAATTTATAATCAATATCAGATCGATATTTTTTAATCTTAACCAGGGTTAATTTTTCATGATAATTATAATCCTTACTATCAGAATCAAAATTATAATAAATTGGCGTAAATCCACATGAATTTAAGAAAAAAAGTGTAATTATAAGAAATTTAATGTTCATAACCATATTTTTTAATTTTTACCTCCTTATTATTGTGGTCAAATAATTTTATTTTACTATCCAGATTTTGCTCTAAAAAGCCAATTTCTGTGATTTTTAAATTGAGATCTTGTGATAATTTCTGTATTTTTTGTTTATTTTCTTTTTTAGCTGTAAATATTAACTCATAATCCTCACCAGCCTGACATAAATCCATAATATTTAAGTTAAGATCCTTAGCATGAGAAGAAATTGCTATTTTATCAATAAAAATATTAGCCATTAATTGTGAATTATTACAAATATGCTGCAAATCAGCAAATAAACCGTCAGAAATATCAATAGCGCTATTTGCAAGATTATATTCTGATAATTTCTGCCCTAGATCAATTTGGGCATTAGGATAAAAATGCTTGCTTAAAAAATAATCTTTAATTTTTTGATCGGTGATTTTTATTTTATTTTCAAGAATTTGTAATCCAATATAAGAATCTCCGATATTACCAGACATAAAAATTAAATCACCATTTTTAGCATTATTTCTTGATAACTTTTTATTTTTAGCAATAGTGCCAAAAACAGTAATTGAAAAAAATAATTGTGATTTAGAAGAAATTGTATCACCACCTATTAATGATATATTGTATTTTTCTGATAAATCTCTGAGGGCGTTACAAAATGATATTATAAATTGATCATCAATAGTATCATTTTTTGTAAATCCCAACATAAAAGAATGCGGCTTTGCACCTGAAGCAGCAAGGTCTGATAAATTGCTTGATAATAATTTATATGCTATTTTATGGCCACCATATTCTCTTCTAAAATGGGTATCTTGCGCCATTATATCTTTGCTGATAACTAGCTTTTGATTATCAGGCAATATTATATTAGCAGTATCATCGCCTAAATCACATGATAATTGCGAATTAATTGCTAATTTTTTAAAATGTTTTTCAATAATATCAAATTCCTTCATCAATAATAGAAAATATTGCAGTTAAAATAGCAACTAGTATATGATTGGGTTAATATTATAGAAATAACTTGATATATCAATCAATAATAGTATTTTTAGCTTATCAATATAAAGATAATTTTGCAGAGAAAAATATTGTCCATTAAAAAATATGTTAATATGAAGATTACCAAGGATAAAATAATAAAAAGTAAAATTAATATTGATTTTCCGTCTATTGATAAAGTAATCTTCCTACTTTCTTTTTTTCCTTTAATTGCGGCCTATATAGCAGAATATGGTTTTGGATTGGAGCCCTGTAAACTTTGTATTTATCAAAGAATTCCTTTTTTTATTATTATATTTTTTGCCTTATTTCCAGTCTTCTTTTTTAAAAAATATTAAATTAAAAAAATTATATTTTTTATTTAGCTCTATTATTATTATTTTCTAATATGATGCTTGCCTTATATCATGTTGGTATTGAACAAAAAATATTTGAACTTCCTGCTAGCTGTTCTGGTGCTGATATTTTAAATATGCCCAATATAGATCAGTTAACAGAACTTATTATGAATAAAAGCGCAGCAAAATGCGATGAACCAGAATTTGAATTTTTTGGAATCACAATGGCTGTCATGAATGTGCTTTATTGCTTATTTGCAATAACTTTAATTTGTTTAATAAAAGGTGAGTTATTTAAATTTAAATAAAAATATCAATTTTGAAGATTCTTATAAAATTTTTTGCCATATTGCAGATGGCAAATTATCCGATGATGAAATTATAGATTTACTACTACAAATTAACAAAATTGGAATTACCGAAAATCTTATTTTAGCTGCTATTCAATCATTTGGCGAAAGGTCAAAAAAAATTAATATTTCAGGCGATATTTTTGATGTTTGTGGCACAGGAGGTGATGGAATAAATAGCCTAAATATATCTACAGCGGTCAGCTTTGTTGCTGCTAGCTGCGGTTTAAAAATTGCCAAACATGGCAATAAGGCAGTATCGTCAAAATCTGGTTCAGCTGACATATTCTCCAAAGCAGGAATTGCAATGCTGCAAGATTCTAACGCCATAAAAAACTCAATTGAAAAATTTAATTTGGCATTTATTTTTGCGCCTTTTTTTCACCCTTCTTTTAAAAATGTTGCCAAGGCTAGATCAAAAATGGCAGTAAAAACCATTTTCAATTATCTAGGACCTCTTTTAAATCCTGCAAATCCTAATTATCAATTAATTGGCTGTAGCGATTATAATATATCAAAAATTATGGCTCAATCATGCCAAAAATTATCTAAAAAAAGAATTATGATTGTACATTCTTTTGATGGTATGGATGAAATTTCTATTAGTGACAAAAGCTATCTTTTTGATATTAAAAATAATGAAATTACAGAAACTATAATATCTCCCAATGACCATGATATAAAAATATCAAAAATAGAAGATATTAAAGGAGGCGATATAGAATATAACTTTAATAGAATGTTAGAATTATTTTCTGGAAAAAAAGATGCTTATTATGATATTGTTAAAATAAATACTGCATATATTCTATTACTTAGCGGTAAATTCAAAAATATTAATGATTGCTTATCAAAGATAGATTTGGTTTTTGAACAAGAATTACCCTTAAAATTATTAAATAATATGCAAAATGGTTCGTAAAATCACTGTTAATTGTAATTTTAATGGAGTTATGCAAAAGGTGCCATTTTATGTTGGCAGCCCTTCATCTGACTCTCATCCACTTGGTTTTCAAGCCAAATGGCTATCTACAAATTCTGGAGGAGAGATACCTGATGAATTTATGAAATCTATTGAAAATATCAAAAATATAGCTGATAAAAACAAGGTTCCTTTTGAAGATCTATTGGCTCATGTAATGGATGACATAGAGGCTAAAAAATTAACATCAGATAAAGAAAATAATTCAAATGATTAAAAAAAGTGATCTTATAATAGTTCTTTATGGTGGCCATAATGCTGAATCTGAAGTATCTAAAATGACAGGAGAAAATGTATTCTTGTCATTAATTGATATGGGTTATAATGCCCAAAAATTATTCTTTGATGATAATTTTATACAAAATATCCAAGAATTACAGCCAAAATTAGTTTTTAACGCCCTTCATGGCAAATTTGGAGAAGATGGTCGTATTCAATCAATCTTAGATTTTCTTAAAATTCCATATACCCATTCTGACAGTACGGCATCGGCAATTGCAATGAATAAAGTTCTTACAAGCTATATTTGCACTAATCAAATTAAAAATTTACACGATCCCAAAACAATCATAATCCACAAAAACAACCCAAAAGAAGCGCAAGAAATTATCAATAATTTTCCAAAACCATTTATATTAAAACCAATAGATGAAGGTTCTAGCGCCGGGGTAAAGATAATTAAAAATAATTTTGATATTAATAATTATCATTGGGAATTTGATGATAAAATGATAATTCAAGAATATATTAAAGGGGTAGAATTGCAGGTGGCAATTATGGATGATAAACCTCTTGGTATTTGTGAAATTATCCCCAAAGGTGAGTTTTTTGATTATGATAGTAAATATGGCGGTAAAACTAAATATATTATTCCGGCTAGAATTGATAAAACACAATATCAAGAAATATTAAGCATCTCTTTAAAATGTCATCAATTACTAAATTGCAGGGGAATTAATAGGATAGAGCTAATATTATCCCAAGATAAAATATATTTTCTCGAAATGAACACGCAACCAGGATTTGCAAGAGACTCCCTAGTTCCTAAAATAGCAAAAGAAGTTGATATTTCTTTTGATCAAATAGTTGAATATTTAATTAATAATGCGCAATTTAATGATTAATAAATAATGATTCAAGATATTTCTAAATCCAATTATCAGATAATTTTCCAAAGAGTTACAGCCTATATATTTGATTTTATACTTTTTAGCCCAATATTTGTTACCCTAACCATAATTGCTGCACAAGAATTATCTATCTATATATTTCACGCAATGTCTCTTACTGGCTTTATTATAATATTCTTATTTTTTACTATATTTGTATTTTTATATGGTCAAACACCAGGAAAAATGTTAATGAATATTATTATTTTAAATAAGGATGGTAATTTACCAACCTTACAACAATCAATGCTGCGCTCTGCTGCTTATTTTTTAACCTCAGTTCCCTTGCTAAAAATTATTGATATTTCTTCTGTTATTCTAGATACAAAAAGGCGCTCTATTAGAGATTTTTCTGCAGGAACTGTTGTTGTCTCACATAATAATATAACAGACAAAAAGACGCGACAAAAAATATTATTAATTGCTGCCCTTATCTTATTTTGCGATATATTATTATACCAGCTCTTTCCCGTAGCATAATACTTGAATATTTTTAATTAATGATTATATTGATCTTATACCATTTCCCAATTTTAAAGCAATTTTGTTAATAAATGATATTATCATAATTTTAATAATTTAATTATAAAATGACTGCAAAAAAATATGAATTTGATGTTGAGGTAAGTAAGGTTTTAAATCTTATGATCAACTCATTATACACTAATAAAGATGTTGCTCTTAGAGAGCTTATTTCTAACTCTTCTGATGCTTGCGATAAAATTCGCTATCTTTCCTCTCAAAAATCTGATATCTTAAAAGATGAGGAATTAAAAATTAATCTTTCTTTTGATAAAAAGGCCAAAACATTTTCTATCGAAGATAATGGCATTGGCATGAATGAAGATGATTTGAAAGAAAATCTTGGTACAATCGCCAAATCTGGAACTGAAAATTTTGTTAAATCACTAACTGGTGAAAATAAAAAAGATGTTGAATTAATTGGTCAATTTGGTGTTGGTTTTTATTCTGCCTTTATGATTGCTGATGAAGTAACGGTTGAATCAAAAAAATATGATAGCGATAAATCCTTTAAATGGCACTCAACAGGTGCTGGTAATTTTGAAATTTCTGATTCTGATAAAAAGGAAAGAGGAACTAAAATTACCCTACATTTAAAAAAGGATGAGAAGGATTTTTTAGATGTTTTTTACATTAAAAATGTTATTAAAACCTATTCTGACCATATTAATGTTAAAATTGAATATAAGGATGAAAAGGGCGAGGTAGAAGTTTTAAATTCGGCTTCTGCACTTTGGGCTAAGTCAAAATCAGAAATTTCTAAGGAGGAATATGAAAATTTCTATAAGAATATCTCTCATTTACCAGGCGAACCTTACATGACAATTCATAATAAGGCAGAAGGTGCTATTGAATATACTAATTTACTTTTTATTCCTGGCATGAAGCCTTTTGATCTTTTTCATCCAGATCGTAAGGGTAGTGTTAAGCTTTATGTTAAAAAAGTATTTATTAGTGAAGATTTAAATTTAGTTCCTGCTTGGCTTAGATTTATGCGTGGTTTGGTTGATTCTGAAGATTTACCTTTAAATATTAGTCGCGAATCTTTGCAATATAATTTAATTTTAGAAAAAATTAAAAAAGCTGTCATTAAAAAAGGTTTTATCTGAATTAGAGAAAAAAGCTAAAAAGGATGAGGCAAAATATCTAGAATTTTGGAATAATTTTGGCGCTGTTTTTAAAGAAGGTCTTTGTGAATCAAATGAATTTAAAGATAAAATTCTTAATTTATCGCGTTTTTATAGCTTAAATTCTCCCGATAAATTAATCTCTTTGAAGCAATATCTTGAAAATGCTAAAGAAAATCAGGATAAAATTTACTTTTTAACCGGCGAATCGGTTGATAAAATCAAAGATAGCCCACAATTAGAAGGCTTTGCTGATAAAAATGTCGATGTTCTTTTCTTAACTGACGCGGTTGATGATTTTTGGGTTACTGTTTCTAACACTTTTGAAGAAAAAGAATTTTGTTCAGCAACTAGAGCCGATATCGATTTAGATGGCAAAAAGAAAGAGGAATCTTCTGATGATAAAAAATCTGATGATATTAAGGATGTTACCGATAGTGAGTTTGATGGCATAGTTAAATTAGCTAAGGAAATTTTAGGTGAAAAAGTTAAAGATGTTAAAATTTCTAGCAAATTAACTAGCAGCCCTGTTTGTTTGGCCGTTGATTCTGGCGCTATGGATATTAGAATGGAAAGATATCTAAAAGAGCAAAATCAATTACCTTCAATTTCAGCTAAAATTCTGGAGATTAATCCAAATCATGCCATTATTAAATCTTTGCAAGAAAATCTAACTGATTCTACAAAAATAGAAAATGTAAAAAATAACATTAAAACTCTTTTTGATCAGGCTTGTATTAGCGCTGGTGAAGAGGTAATTGATGTTAAGGATTTTACCAATAGACTTAATAAATTAATGGCAGGCTAAGTTGCAGTCAAAATAATTTATATTAATAAAGTTTAATTAAATGTTTCAGGATAAACAAAATACAATTGCAAATGAAATTAGCTTTTCTGGCATAGGTTTACATAGTGGCCAGGAGGTTAATGTTAATTTATATCCTGCGCCAGAAAATCATGGCATAATCTTTAAAAGATCAGATATTAAGGGTAAAAATAATATAATTATAGCCGATTATCGCAATGTTACTAAAGCTCAATTAGGAACTACACTTTCTAATGTGGATAACATCTCAGTTTCTACCATTGAGCATTTTATGGCAGCAATTTGGGGTTGTCGTATTGATAATTTAATTATTGAAATGGATGGGGAAGAAATGCCAATTGTAGATGGCAGCTCCGAGCCTTTTGTATTTTTACTAGAATCAGTTGGAGTTAAATCACAAAACGCACCATCAAAAATTCTTAAAATATCAAAAGAAATATTATTTGAAGAGGATGGTAAGCAAATTAAGGTTACCCCTGCTGATAAATTTTCCTTTAATTTACAAGTTGATTTTAATCATAAAGTAATTGGCAAAGAAGAGGTTTCTTTTGATCCAAAATATCATTCTTTTAGGAGCGACCTCTGTCGTGCGCGTACTTTTGCTTTTGAAAAAGATATTGAACAAATCAAAAAATTAGGTCTTGGTAAGGGTGGCTCTTTAGATAATGCTATTATTATTGGTGAAGATGAAATTTTAAATGAGGATGGTCTGCGCTATAAAAATGAATTAGCGCGTCATAAAGCGCTTGACTTTATTGGTGATATCCATCTATTTGGACAATATATTTTAGGACATTTTGAAGTAAACAAACCGGGTCATTATATTAATAATAAATTCTTACATTATTTAGCAGATCAAATTTCATCATGAAAGCACCAAAATTTTGGCAAAAAAAATCATTAATATCTTATTTTCTATTGCCAATTTCTGCTCTTTATCAAATTCTATATTTTCTTAAAGCAACTTATCAAATAATTTTTTATCGCAATTCTAGACAAAATGTTAAAAATATTTGTATTTCTAATTTAACAATTGGCGGCGCTGGCAAAACTCCAACAGCTTTGGCAATTGGTAAATTATTACAAAAAGAAAATCTTAAATTTGCTTATTTAAGCAAGGGTTATGGCGGTACAATTAAAAAATTAACAAAGATTAATAAAGATCATCAAGCAACCGATGTTGGTGATGAACCATTACTTTTAAAGGAATGTTCAGATTCTTTTATTTGCAATAAGATTACTTCTCATATTTTACAAGATCAGCAATTATCCAAAAATGATTTTTTAATTATCGATGATGGTTTTCAGAATTTTTCTTGGAAAAAAGATTTTTCTATTTTGGTAATTGATGGTTATTACGGCTTTGGCAATGAATTTACCTTTCCTTCTGGACCTTTAAGAGAATCAATAAAATTAGGCATTAAAAGAGCAAATTTAATTATTATAGTTGGTGAGGATAAAAATAATATTGAACAAAGATTTTGTCAGAATAAAAAAGTAATAAAAGGCAATATAGAAATTATTAATGGCGATGATTTTAAAGATAAAAATATTTTAGCTTTCGCTGGAATTGCTAGACCTAAAAAATTCTTTAAAAGCCTAAAAGATTCAGGAGCTAATATTAGGAACAGATTTTCTTTTGATGATCATTATCAATATACAAAATCTGACTTACAACAATTAATAAAATTTGCAAAAGAACGTGATTTAGAATTAGTCACAACCAAAAAAGATTGGGTAAGAATGAGTAAAATATATCAAAAAAAGATTAAATTTTTAGATATTAAAATGCAGCTAGACACAATTAATATCTCTGATATCGATCAAGATATCAAACTTCCC
>JAOFKK010000106.1 GCA_028040005.1 Rickettsiales bacterium | reverse complement strand
ATTTTGTCAGTGATATTTTTAATATCAAATTCTTCAATTTCTTCTAAAGAAAATTTACGACTTACTCTTTTTTGAATGAATAATTTTTTACAATCAAAAAGATTTGAGAATTGCTTTTTATAGTCAATATTATTTTGAACTTCTTTTTTTAAATCAAATAATTCAATAATAAATTCTTCAAAAAAAGGTGATATAAAAATAATTAACTCACCTTCATCTTTAATATTGCTAGGATTTTGACGGAAATTTAATAATTTTTGATATAGATTATCATCAGCCTTTTGTAAAAAATTACAAAATAATTGATCAATTTTTTTAAGGCCACTTTGACTATATAGATCAGAAAATGAGATATTATAATTAAGCTTCATGTGACATAATTATAAAACAACGTTACACATAAACAACATAAATTAGTATTTATCATTTAATCATCAATTCCTCACCCTCTTTTAAAGTAAAAAAATCCTTTTGATCAACATAATATTTACTCCTCGCCTTTGCTAAATCACGAATCGGGTCGTCAATTTTTTCATTTGTTAATTGAAATGTTCCAAAATGTATTCCAATAGATTTTTTTGAGTTAAGATCCATATGAGCCTTAACCGCATCTTCTGGATTCATATGGTTATACTTCATAAACCATCTTGGCTCATAAGCGCCAATCGGAATTAAGCTTAAATCAAAATAATTAAATTTTTCTTGGATATTTTTAAAATGATTTGAATATCCAGTATCGCCAGCAAAATATATTTTTCTTGAACCTTCAATAGCAAAGGACCCCCAGAGCGATTTATTAGTATCTGATAAATTTCTCTTCGACCAATGCTGATTTGGTAAGAATGTAAATTTTATTTTTTTAAACGCAAACTCATCACCCCAATTCATCTCAATGACATTTTTTGGATCTTTTTCATTAAGATAAAATCCATTACCAATACCAAATAATATTTTTGGATTATCCCTCAATATTAATCGATCTAAAGTATTAACATCAAAAGCATCATAATGATTATGGCTTATTAAAATAATATCTATTTTAGGCAAATCTTCAAATCTAACTCCTGGCAATTTAACTCTCTTGGGACCCATAAAGGATATTGGAGAGGTTCTTTTGGAATAAACAGGATCGGTTAAAATATTAATCCCATCCATCTGAATTAGCATAGTTGCATGATTAATGAAAATTACATTAATATTCTGCTCTATTTTTGGATATTTTGGTTTTGATTGTTTGATTTCAACCCATTCTGGCCATTTTTGCTTTTCGGTCTGAAAGCGCCATTTAAGAAATCTTAAAAATGTCTTTTTTTCTACAGGAGGAGTTAAATTAATAAATTTATTGCCATCAAAATTATTCGATTTCATTAAATTTAATTTTGGATAAGAGCAGGAGGGAACAAAAATAAAGGGAATCAATATAGATAAAAATAATATGATGATACCACTCCTCATTGTAAAATTTTTTAATAATTAAATATATATAAAGCTATCTTGAAGAGACCTTTGCAATTGATTTTCTAATTAAAACAGCTTGCTTTTCTGCTAATTTTGTCCAAATTCAATGATTTTTTAGCCCAATATAGGCATATTGCTCTAAAAAATCATCAAATTTTTCCTAACAAATTATCTAAAAAATCAAACTACTTCATATGTAAAGGTCTCTTGAATTATAAATGTAATTTATTATAAACTAATTGTTTATTTTAACAACAAGTTTGCAAGCTACTTAATATGAATTATTTTGATTTAGGAAAGGAAAATATATGGCTCCCTTATACCCAAATGGGCATGAATCCTAAGCAATTAAATGTCAAATCTGCGTCCGGAGTTACTGTTACATTAGAAAATGGTCAAAAATTAATTGATGCTATCGCATCTTGGTGGAGCATGGCTCATGGCTATAATCATCCACAAATTGTTACAGCAATTCAAAATCAAGCACAAACATTATCTCACATTATGTTTGCAGGCTTTGCTCATGAAGAATCTTATAAATTAGCTTATAATTTAGCTAAAATAATGCCCAAAAATCTTAATAAGGTTTTCTTCTCAGATTCTGGATCAGTTGCTATTGAGGTAGCCATGAAAATAGCAATACAGTT
>JAOFKK010000105.1 GCA_028040005.1 Rickettsiales bacterium | reverse complement strand
CTATCTTTCTCTTTCTCCTTCCTTTCTAAAGCATCTGAAAAAAGATATCACCCTAGTAGATGTGCTGGGTTTTCCAATCTTACTTTTTGCTTTATCAATACACCTCTCTCTATCTTCGTGATTATTACATTTTAACATCTGTTTCATAAGACCTTTATCAATACTCTTTTTTGCCTCTGCATGCACATTGTGAAGTGCTAAAATATCTTGTATTAATGATTCGCATTCATTTTGACCAATCTCTGATTCAATTAATTTCTTAATTATTTCTACACGGCCATGAAATGCTGCCATATGAATAGGTGTATTTCCATCTTTATTAACAGCATCTTTATTTGCCCCTGCTTCAATCAACTTTTCAACTATCTTTGTATGTCCGCTATATGCTGCCATATGAATAGGTGTATTTCCATCTTTATTAACAGCATCTTTATTTGCCCCTGCTTCAATCAACTTTTCAACTATCTTTGTATGTCCGCTATATGCTGCCATATGAAGGGCGGTAAATCTATTTTTATTACACTTATCTTTATTCGCTCCTGCTTTGATTAACTTTTCAATTACCTCTGTGTGGCCTTTATATGCCGCTATATGAAGGGGAGTATCTCCATTTTTATCACCCCTATCTTTATCAGCTCCTGCTTTAATTAATTCTTCAACTATCGCTATGTGACCACTATATGCTGCTAGATGAAGGGAGCTTTCTTGATCTTTGTTAATCTTATCTTTATCGGCTCCTGCTTCAATTAATTTTTTAACTACTTCTGTGTGACCATTAAATGCCGCTAGATGAAGGGGTGTATTGTTATTTTTATCATCCTTATCTTTATCGGCTCCTGCTTCAATTAATCTATCAACTATTGTTGCGTAGTTATTATGTGCTGCTATATGAAGGGGAGAGAGTTTATTTTTATCACCCTTATCTTTATCGGCTCCTGCTTCAATTAATTTATCAACTACTGTTACGCAGTTATTATGTACCGCTATATGAAGGGGGGTCAATCCATCTTTATTAGTGTAATTTTTTATTGCACCCATTTTATCCGCACTAATGAGATCAATTATAGATTTTAAATATGAATCATTTTTTATATCAAATAAATTAAATATTTCATCATTACTTAAATTATTAATACATTCTTTGAGATGGTTCTCGGAAAATATTTCTTTTACTTGTTCTAGGTCAATTTGCTTAATTAATAGCTTCTGAATTGTGTTTTTTCTACCTTCCGCATTCAATGATGTAAAATATGATTTAGCGTCGTTAAATCTTGTTCTAATATCTTCTTCTATTATATCAATAAATAAATCTTGGGAAGATTCTTCTGATCTTGAAAATACTGGATTATATTGTTTTAAGGAGATTTCTGTTTCTAATTTTGTTTTGACATATTCGGTAATTTTTTTGGTAATTTCTGTATCTGTCTCATCTATCTTTTTTTTTACTTTCCAAATACTAAGATTGCCATTTTTTACAGCATCTAATTCCTCCTGAAATTGATTGCCGATGGATAAACCTTGTAATTTTTTTTCTAAATGTTCTAAATTATTTTTAATAATTTTTTCTAACTCTCCCTTTTTCTTTTCTTTAAAAATGTTTTGATTTTCTGTATTTTCATGGTCAAATTCACGAAGAGAATTGTGTTTGTCAAAATATAGTATTAAATTATTTTTTAATAAATCTTGATCATCTAAACCTTCTAATTGTCTTTTAAAATATTGCAATTCTTCAAAAAGAAATTTTATTTTTTCTTTCTCATAGATAACCAAATCCTTAAAATTTTTTGATTCCTCTCCTGCTTCTAAAATGGATTGTCTGGTTTTATTGATTTCTTTCCAATAATTTTGAGCTTCTAAAAAAGCATAATGCTTTTCATCCTCGGTAAAATTATTGTCAGATAAAAATGCAATATGCTGTATATCTAAAATATTACTTAATAAATGCGCTTCACTATGCTTTAATTGATCATTTTCTATGATGGCGCGGCCATCTTTGTTATATCGATTACCATATTTATCGCTATTATCTTTTATTGGTTTAAAATCTTCATTTTTTTTATAAAATCTAGTCCTATTTTTTAATGTTTCTGTTTTTCTAGCTTCTTCAT
>JAOFKK010000104.1 GCA_028040005.1 Rickettsiales bacterium | reverse complement strand
ACCTCCTGTAACAACACATCAAAACCAACCAGTTACCCCCCTGTCACAACATACACATAACTTTGAGTTATACGCTTATTGCAACTTATCATTCTGGACATTAGAAATATTAACCCAATCATCTTCATTTAGAATATTAATATCTAAATCTTGTGCTTTTTTTAATTTTGAACCTGATTTTTCTCCAGCAACAAGAAAATCAGTTTTTTTAGAAATTGAATTTGAAACTCTAAAACCTAGTTTTTCAGCTACCTCTTTAGCTTCAGATCGACTCATTTTTGCCATTGATCCAGTAAATACAATAATTTTACCCTCATATTTTGAATTTGAATCAATAATTTGATGATCAATAATTACCAACTCATGAGACAATTTTTGCAATAAATTAACATTACTTTGATAAGAAAAATATTGAATTATAGATTTGGCAATTTTACCACCAATACCATCAATATTTTCAAAATCCTTAAATTCTTCTGATGAATATGGATTTGATAATTGAGAAATTTGACTTAATTTTGCTACAAAATTATCAAAAGAAATAAAATATTTAGCTAATAATTTAGAGTTCTTTTGACCAATATGTCTAATACCAATTGCATAAATTAATCGATGTAAATCAATTTTACGGCGATCATTGATTGCTTTAAAAAGATTATTAATTGATTTTTCTCCCCAATTTTCTTTCTTATAAAGTGAATTATCGGTAAATAAATTATCTTTTTCTCTTTTTTCAAGAGCAAAAATATCAACAAAATTTACTATTCTGCCCTCGTCAAAAAAATTATCGATCTGCTTTTTACCAAAACCATCAATATTAAAAGCGTCTTTAGAAATAAAATGTTTAAGATT
Source organism: Rickettsiales bacterium (assembly GCA_028040005.1). Classification (GTDB taxonomy): domain Bacteria; phylum Pseudomonadota; class Alphaproteobacteria; order Rickettsiales; family UBA1997; genus CAJQHK01. The sequence continues at coordinate 1,416 of JAOFKK010000104.1, read as the reverse complement.
TTCTTTAATTTGAGCATTGCATCCATAATTATTAGGACATCTAATTACTACATCATCTTCTGATTCTATTACCTTTGTACCACAAATTGGACAATTTTGAGGAAAATTAAATTTTGGATAATCAAATTTACGAACCTCCTTGTCAATTGCTGTAATTTGCGGAATTACATCACCTGCCCTTTGGATTATAGCAATATCACCCTCCCTAATATCCTTTCTTTCGATTTCATCGCTATTATGCAAAGTGGCACGCGATACTAAAACACCGCCAATATTAACAGGCTCCAATTCAGCAACTGGTGTTAAGGAGCCAGTTCTTCCAATTTGAATAATAATTTTATTGATCTTAGTTTTAGCCTTTTCGGCTTCAAATTTATGAGCAATAGCCCATCTAGGGCTACGAGAAATAAATCCCAATCTTTTTTGTAAGGTAAAATCATTAATTTTATAAACCATGCCATCTATATCATAATCAAAAAGATATTTTTTGTCAGATATATTTTGATAATTATCCATTATTTGATCAGTATTTTGTAATAATTTAGCGTTTTTTTCAGTTACAAAGCCAAATTCTGATAAAAATTTCTGCAACTCCTTTTGTGAATTGCAATTAAAATCATCAGAATATTGCCCCAAACCATAAGCAAAATATTTAAGATTTCGTGATTCAGTAATTTTTGGATCTAACTGTCTCAATGAACCTGCCGCAGCGTTACGAGGGTTGGCAAATATTTTACCACCAGACTCTTCTTGTCTTTTATTAAGATTATTAAAATCATTTTTTGACATATATATCTCACCTCTTATTTCTAAAATTCTTGGAATATTTTTACTATTAATAATCAAAGGAAAATTCTTTATTCTTGCTACATTTTGAGTAATATCTTCACCAACCTCACCATCACCCCTAGTTGCAGCATTAATAAGCTTTCCATCTTCAAATCTAGCAGAAAATGACAAACCATCAATTTTTAATTCACAAAAAAATTCTAAAATAGATGCATTTTGCTCAAAACTTAATAAATCCAACTCTTTTTGAGGCAAGATACCAAGAAATCTCTGACACTTAGTGATAAAATCCTCAATATCTTCGCTAGTAAAAGCATTAGATAGGGATAGCATTGGTTTTGAATGTTTTATTTTTTGAAATTTATCTAAAACTTTTGAACCAACTTCATTATATTTTTGACATTCTTTTAATAAATCAGGATATTCTTCTTCTAATTTTGTTAATTTTGTACGAATTTTATCAAAATCAGCATCTAAAATTACAGGATTATCATTTTGATGATAGGCAATATTATGCTCGTTAATTTGATGCCTTAATTGATTAATTTGATTAATAATATCTTGTGACATAAAAAATAATTAAAGTTAGTCAAATTTTAACTCTAACCATTAGCTGGTCAAGATATT
>JAOFKK010000103.1 GCA_028040005.1 Rickettsiales bacterium | reverse complement strand
ATATTAAATATGCTCCAGATAGTCTTGCCAAGGATGGTAACTTTGTTGGTTTTTTATGCAAAAAATTAACAAATGAAAATATTACATCAGAAGAAAGGAGGAAGTTTGTGCGCAATATGCAGCCAGCATTTTTATCTAATGAGAAGGTGATGTCTGCTGTTTTAGGGCGGGATGATCAATCAGGAAGGTCATGTTGGGACGCTGTTTCGGGTAGTGTGTTTGAGAATCTTTTTTATCTTGGGAACATATATGATCTTAAGGGTCGTTCTAACAAGGATACATCTATAAATACAGGATCTGGTAATGGGTTTGTTAAGACTTCTGATGGTGTGGGTTTTTATTTTAAAGATATTGGTGCCAAATCTACAGAATGTAATGTTGAAGTGTGTGGTCTATTGCAATATGAAGCTCTACATGAATCTCTTTCTCAGGAAGAGAGTGATATTCCTTCAAATAATGGCGAACCTAGCTTTTCTTTTGTAAAAAATGCACGTGAAATAATAAAGGAATCAAAAGATATAGATCGGTTTTACGAAGTTATACATCGTTATGATACTATTAACATTACTTCTGATTCTTGGGGTAATTATGATGCGTTGAAATTAGTTAAAAAGGCGTTAGGTGAGGGTAAAAAAGTAGAATGGACGATAGGATCTGTTGCTAATGAGCGGTTTTTATATCCTAGTAGTTATTGTTTGGGAAGGTCTTTTACCAAGCAATTAGAAGGTTTGTTTGCTGATAAGTCATATAATAAAGAAAAATTATCTGTTGCAGTTTCTGGTGAACATAAGTATAATTTTTTTCATCCATCCAAAGATATGGATGTGGTGCCAAAGTTGGTAGAAAAATTTAATTTAAGAGAGGAAGAGCCTTCTGCAAATCCTTTAAATCCTAATTCAAATGGTAAAAAAAAGCCTGATAACCGACAATGTTAAAAATTCTTTTACTAATTAAATTTTACCTTATATATTTTGATAAATTTTATTTTTAAGTATTTATGTTATGAGATTATCAAAATATTTTATTCCTACATTAAAGGAAAATCCAATTGATGCTAAAATTACCTCCCATCGTTTGATGATTAGGGCGGGGATGATTCGTCAGACAAATTCTGGTATTTATACATTTTTACCTTTGGGTTTAAAAATATTACAAAAGATTTCTGATATTATCCGTAAAAATATGGAAAATATCTCTTGTAATGAGATTTTAATGCCAATTATTCAGCCAAAGGAATTGTGGGTTGAATCGCAACGCTATGATTCTTATGGTAAGGAAATGTTGCGTATGAAAGATCGTCATGATCGCGATATGCTTTTTGGCCCGACTCATGAGGAGGTAGTAACTGATATTTTCCGCAAGAATATTACTAGCTATAAGGATTTGCCAAAATCATTTTATCAAATTCAAACTAAATTTCGTGATGAAATTCGCCCGCGTTTTGGCGTTATGCGCGCTCGTGAATTTATGATGAAAGATGCTTATTCTTTTGATTTAAATTTTGAGGATGCTAAAAAAACCTATGATGAATTTTATCAAATTTATTTTAAAATTTTTAAAGATTTAGGGCTTGATGCCATTGCTGTTAGGGCTGATACTGGGGCTATTGGGGGTGATTTGTCACATGAATTTCATATTTTAGCTAAAACTGGCGAGAGTGTAATTTATTATGATAAAAAATTTGATGAATTAAAGGGTAATATTAATCAAGATAATATTAATGAATTGCAAAATCTTTATAGTGCTGCTGATGATATGTATGATGAAGAAAATTGCCCTTTAGATGCCAAGGATATAAAATCACATCGATCAATCGAGGTTGGTCATATTTTCCATTTTGGTGATAAATATTCTAAATCTATGGAAGCTTTTGTAACTAATAATGAGGGTAAAAAAACTTACCCTTTAATGGGTTCTTATGGTATTGGAGTTTCTCGTTTAATTGCTGCTATTATTGAATCTAACAATGATGATAATGGTATTATTTGGCCAAAAGAGATATCTCCTTTTGATATTCATCTGGTTAATTTAAAGCCAGAAAATGAAGAATGTAAAAAAGTTTGTGATCAATTATATTATGAACTTAATAATGATATGGATGTTTTATATGATGATAATAATGGCGCAATAGGGGTAAAATTATCTAATGCTGATTTAATTGGTGTTCCAACGCAAATTATTATTGGGCCAAAATCAATTAAGGAGGGTTATGCTGAAGTTAAAAATAGAAGAAGTGGAGAAAAGCAAAATATTCAAATAAATAATTTAAAGGGATTTTTGTGTAATTAAATT
>JAOFKK010000102.1 GCA_028040005.1 Rickettsiales bacterium | reverse complement strand
AAAAGAAGATACATTGGAGAAATTATGAGGCAAGTTATGACATTGCAGAGCTTCAGCCTATTGTTGCAAAATCAGGAACATTTGTGCTGCAAGAATACTTTATTCCAGTAAATAAATGTGAAGAGTTTACTGATCAAATATCTAAAATTCTTCAGCGTCACAATGTGAATGTGTTAAATATTTCTATGCGCCATGCAATTAAGGATGTTGGCTCTTATTTTGCATGGGCAAGGGAAGAGATATTTGCTTTTGTGTTGTACTATAATAAGGTCACCAATAGGAATTTTTGAGAAATATTTATCTTTATGGGTTGGGTTATGTATTTTATCAGGGGTTGTATCGGGATATTTATTCCCTGACATATTTCAATTTATCGCATCATTAGAATATGCTGGCGTTAACATTGTGGTAGCTATATTTATTTGGGTAATGATTTATCCAATGATGGTTAATGTTGATTTTTCTTCTATTAAAAATATTGGTAAAAAACCAAAGGGACTATGTATTACTTTGGTAGTTAATTGGCTGATAAAACCATTTACTATGGCGGCCCTAGGAATATTGTTTTTTGAGTATATCTTTAAAGGCTTAATCAATCCCGAAACTGCCAAGGAATATATAGCAGGTATGATATTACTTGGTGTTGCACCATGTACAGCAATGGTATTTGTTTGGAGTCAATTAACCAAAGGAGACGCTAATTATACATTAGTTCAAGTATCTATTAACGATATTATTATGATATTTGCTTTTGCTCCAATAGCAGCATTTTTACTTGGAGTTACCGATATAGTTGTTCCTTGGGAAACTCTATTACTTTCAGTAATTCTTTATGTAGTTATACCATTATTTGCTGGTTATGTCACTAGAAAAAAATTAGATAAAAAAGGCGATCACAGTAAAATTACAGAATTTACATCCATATTAAAACCATATTCTATAATTGGCTTACTTGCTACTGTTATTTTGTTATTTGGCTTTCAAGCAATAACTATAATTGAAAAACCATTAATAATCTTACTTATTGCTATACCTTTGTTAATTCAAAGTTACGGAATATTTTTTATTGCTTATTTATGGTCTTATCTATGGAAAGTGCCCCATAATATTGCTGCTCCAGCATCCTTAATTGGAACTTCAAATTTTTTTGAATTAGCAGTTGCTGTGGCTATTAGTTTATTTGGATTAAATTCAGGGGCGGCGCTGGCAACAGTGGTTGGTGTATTAGTTGAGGTTCCTGTTATGCTATCATTAGTTTATTTTGCAAACAAGACAAAATCTAACTTTAACTTTTAAGGAAGAAAATGTGGACTAAATGCAAATAATTTTAAATTATCACTCAAAACTACCCCCATTTATAAGTCGAGACGAGTAAAATTTTCTTGCCATTATTTGATTTTCAGTTAAAATAATGCAATTGATCAACTTCTTTAACCTAAATGAGCGAATATCACGATTTAATATATATTATATCAATCCTTTTCTTACTTGCTATCTCTGCCCTTTTTTCCGGATCTGAAACTGGTTTTACCGCCTCGTCTGAAGGCAAAATACACCGCTTGGCAAAAGATGGCAATAAAAGAGCAAAAATTGTTGAAAAACTTTTAGCAAAAAGGGATAAATTAATGGCAACTATTTTGATTGGCAATAATATTGTTAATATTCTTGCTTCCGCCCTTGCAACAAGCCTTGCTATTGAGTATTTTGGTGGTGGTAGTGGTGTATTTTTGGCAACTGCTATTATGACAATATTAATTGTTATTTTTAGTGAAATTACCCCCAAAACTTATGCTTTAAAAAAATCTGAAAAATTAGCATTATTTTTATCACCATTTTTATTGTTTTTTAGTCGCATTTTGTCACCATTAACTTTTTTTAGCACTAAATTTACTGGTTTTTTATATGATAAAGATGATAAAACACCAAATCCTAGTTCACATTTAGAAGAGATTCGTGGTGTGGTAGAGTTAAAGCACAGTCAAGGCGCTTTTTTAAAATCTGAAAAAGACATGATTAATGGTGTTTTAGATCTTAAAGAGGTGGAAATTTCACAAATTTTAACCCATCGTAAAAATATTAAATCAATTAATATTAAACAAGATCTTAAATTAATTATTAAGCAAGCTTTTGAAATTAATCATAGCAAAATACCGCTTTGGAAAAAAAATGAAGATAATATTATTGCAATTTTAGATATGAGGCAATTAATCCGTGATATTAATCGATATTCTGGTGATCTGAGCAAGATTAAAATTAATAATATTACGACTCAACCACTCTTTATTCCACCGCAAAATCGTATTGGCCATCAATTGG
>JAOFKK010000101.1 GCA_028040005.1 Rickettsiales bacterium | reverse complement strand
ACCTTTTGCTGTTGGAGATTGGATTAAATCACCAGATCGTGATATTGAAGGTACGGTAACTAATATTGGCTGGCGTTTAACTAAAATTCGTACTTTTGAAAGTAGAATGCTTTATGTACCAAATTCAATTTTTAGCAATATTGCTATTGAAAATCCTTCTAGAATGTCAAATCGAAGAATTTTTGAAACTATCGGTTTGCGTTATGATGATGTCAATAAGGTTCCAGTAATAGTTGAAAAAATTAGAAAAATGCTAGAAAATCATCAAGATATTGATAATAAAAAGACTTTAATGGTTAATCTTAATAAATTTAATGATTTTTCAGTGGATTTTTTCATTTACACCTTTACCAAAACTACTAATTGGGAAGAATTCCACAAAATAAAGGAAAAAATATTATTAGAAGTTAGTGACATTATCACGAAGGAAGGTGGAGAAATTGCCTTTCCAACTTCTGAAATTAAGCTATTGAAGTAAGTGAATAGCGCGTGGTAAAAATTAAAAATAAACCATTACCTCAATCAACTACTAGTAGTGGAAGTGGTAATTCAAAACCTGCAGCTCAATCGGGTATCAATGACGGGCATGATGATATAGATTTATATATACAAGATAAAACAATTTTATATGCTCACGGTTTATTTTTAAAATTGCAGGAATTAAAGCCAGGTGACATTTTTGCTATTGAATTAGATATTGATGGCTGTTTGATTAATGGTTGTATCGTGCAAAATAAGAATTCTATTGATAAAGAAAATCCATTAAATCAAGAAGTGATTGAATTTTTAGAATTTATTAAAAAAACAGTGGAGGATAAGGGGGTTAATTTTCACCTTAATCTTTGCAGCTCATCTTCCCTCTATAGATTGCCACAAGAAAAATTAAATCCAATAATAAAAAAATTATGCGCACTAAATAATGGTCCCATAGTGCAAATACCAACTAGTAGAACAGAGTCACCAAGATTATCTGCGCAATGTGGCTATCGTATTTTCTCTATCAATAGCACAGGGGAGGCCATATTTACAACGAAAAATGCTATATTTCCTGATGACATATATTGTAAGAATGATCGTGGCACCCTAAGAGTTAAGAAACATAATATAGCATTATTTAATAAAGTAATATTAGAAAAAATTTCAGGTGCAGAATATTCTGCGGAAAAATATATTGAAGAATTAAACAAAATATCAATGTTAGATCAAGAAATGCAAAAAATGAGTGCAGAATTAGATCAAAAAATGCAAGAAATAAGTGCAGAGAAATTTAAAACAGATATGGAAGAAATATTCTCATCCACTCAGTCAGAGCAAGTTGATGTGATGCAAATGGATAATGATCCTATGTTATGCAGGGTATTTGTGAATAAGGGGGCTGGTCTAGCATTGCCCATTATTTCAGCTATTACTGATCAAAATAATAAAAAAATAGAAAGACAATTTGTGTTAGAAGCAATGAATGGCGTGATATCGAAAGTAAAAGAATCATCTAAATCGCCAACGGTTGAAGAAGTAAGAGAGACAATTAAAAAGTTTGAATTTCAATTAACATATGGTTCTATTGATTGGGTATTGAAAGGTGAAAATCGTCAGATTAATAAAATAAGTCAACTTTATTTTTCTGATGAATATGTTAAATTGGAAGAGGTGCAGCGAGAGTTGGAATGTCGCCTCAAAGGACCTAAAGATGGAGCTGTAATATCGGGCAGCAATCCAGATCCTAAAACTAGAGTTATTGCGGTGGCTTACGGTCGCGATCAGGCTCAACAATTGAGTTAGATAAGTACCGTAAGGGCGCCGCAAAACCGCAATTAAATGACATAAGAATTTTTGAAAAAAATTGAGTAATTTGCAATTAATTCATTTGAATTAAAACTATTTTCCTATGACAAAAATTGCTTACTCCACAATATCTTCATTGCTAAAAAATTGAGCAATTTCAATTTTAGCATTTTCATCAGAGTCGGAACCATGAACTGAATTTTCACTAATATCAATAGCAAAATCCTTTCTAATAGTGCCAGCATCTGCCTCACTTGGATTAGTTGCGCCCATAACATTACGATATGTTTTAACGGCATTATCACCTTTTAAAACTTGCACAATAACTGGAGCGGAAGTCATAAATTCTACTAATTCACCATAAAAAGGTCTTTCTTTGTGGATTTCATAGAATTTTTCTGCTTGAGCTTTGCTCATTTTGATTCTTTTTTGAGCAACAATTTTAAGACCGGAATTTTCAATGTAAGAATTAATTTTACCAGTGATATTTCTTCTTGTTGCATCTGGCTTGATAATAGAAAAAGTTAAATTTGTCATTTTATTTAATTAAATTGTTAATA
>JAOFKK010000100.1 GCA_028040005.1 Rickettsiales bacterium | reverse complement strand
TTTTAGGCAAAATTTGATGATTTCCAAGAGTCTATTAAAAAACAGTAAGTCAAAATGAATAAAATAATTACCACATTTTTTATAATATTTTTTCTAAATATATCACCATCCTTTGCTTGGATTGGATATGAAAAAGATTCCACAAATATGATGGAAATTGGCAGTGGTAATTTAGTTAGAGAAGGTTTGGTGATTGAGTTTTTTGATTTTAACGAAAATAAAATGCATGAAGCAGAAGTGACACAAATGCAAGATGATGGCAATATGATTGAACTAACATTATTTGACGTTGATTTACAAAAGAAAAGAATATTTTTAATGGAATGAAATGATAAAAAAAACAACATTACTTTGTATTTTAGATGGCTGGGGCATAGGTCAAAAGCAGCAAAATAACGCCATTTATAAAGCCAAAACCCCTAATTATGATCAGATTTTAAAACAATATCCTCATTGCCAAATTAAAACTTCTGGCCTTGATGTTGGTTTGCCTGATGGTCAAATTGGCAATTCAGAAGTTGGTCATATTTCAATTGGCTCTGGTAGGATTATCTATCAAAATTTACCCAGAATCAATAAGGATGTAGAATCTAATAATCTTGCAAATAACCCAATTTTACAAAAATTATCTTCTAAAAAAGAGCATAAAATATGTCATTTAATGGGGTTATTTTCTTTCGGTGGTGTGCATTCTCACCTTGATCATATTGTTTATTTGGCTCAATTTTTATCAAAAAATGGTTTTTTGGTTAAAATTCATGCTTTTTTAGATGGTCGCGATGTACCGCAAAAAGCTGCAATTAATGATTTTAAAAAATTCAATGAGATCATTGCTAATGATAAAAATATTCAAATAGCCACTATTTCTGGCCGATATTACGCTATGGATCGTGATACAAAATGGGATCGAACTAAATTATCATATGATTCGATTATTTTTGGCAAAGGGAAAAAATATAATGATATTTCCAGCTGTATTAATGATCATTATCAGCAAGATATTACAGATGAATTTATTTTGTCAAGCATTATTGGTAATTATCATGGTGTTAATGATGGTGAAGATATAATTTGCGCTAATTTTAGATCTGATCGTGTCAGACAAATTTGTACTGCAATTTTAGATCCTAATTTTGATCAATTCACAACTAAAAAAATCAATTTTAGCTCATCAATTGCCATGACCAACTATTCAGATAATTTAAATCAATTGCAAGAAATTCTATTTCCATCAATTGATGTTAAAAATTCTTTAGGAGAAATTCTGCAAAATAATAATTTAACACAATTACGAGTTGCTGAAACTGAAAAATATGCTCATGTTACTTTCTTTTTTAGTGGCGGGCAAGAAAAAGAATTTAATTTAGAAGAGCGCATTTTGGTTCCATCTCCAAATGTTGCAACCTATGATTTACAGCCCGAAATGTCGGCAGATGAAGTTACAAATAACATAATTAAGCAAATTAAATCTAACAAATATGATTTTATCGTTGTCAATTATGCTAATCCAGATATGGTGGGTCATAGTGGCGTTTTAAATTCAGCCATTACTGCTTGCGAAATAATTGATAAACAATTGGGTAAATTAGAAGAAGAAATTACCAAAATTAACGGTAAAATGTTAATAACAGCAGATCATGGTAATATTGAAAATATGATCGATGATAATGGCAACCCACATACGGCACACACTTTAAATCCGGTACCATTAATTTTAATTTCTAATGATGCTAATTCTTTTAAATTAAAAGATGGTATTTTATCTGATATTGCACCAACAATTTTGGAATTAATGCAAATTACAAAACCAAAAGAAATGACAGGTAAAAATTTATTAATTTCACAATATTCTTGACCTAATTTAATTAATTCATATAATATTATTTGAAGGGTGGATAGTCGCTTATTTAATAAGAGGAAAGTCCGGACTCCAAAAGGAAAGATGCCAGTTAATAGCTGGGCATTGGCTTTGGCCAGTGACGGAACAGTGCCGCAGAAAATATACCGCCATCTAATGGTAAGGGTGAAAATGTGAGGTAAGAGCTCACATATATTATTGGTAACAATAATATAGGTAAACCCCGTCTGGAGCAAGACCAAATAGAGATATGCGCATATCCTTTTGCACATCATATCTGGGTAGGTTGCTTGAGGTTATTGGTGACAATAATCCTAGATGAATGGCTATCACTGATTATCTTTGATTTTCAGCACAGAATCCGGCTTACAGCCCTTCAATATTTAGACTTAAATATGATCAAAAAAACCTTAATTTTACTATTATTATCATCTTGCATTAATTCTCATCAAATTAAGAATCTTGATGAATTGCCAAAATTTTACACCTCCCCAAAACAAAATAATCAATCAATTCTTTATGGTGTGGGCGAGGGTTATAATCTTAATTCGGCAACAAA
>JAOFKK010000010.1 GCA_028040005.1 Rickettsiales bacterium | reverse complement strand
TTGTAAATATGGTTTATAATAGATATGTCCAAAGATAATATTGAAAATTTAAAACAAGAAATACATCACTATCAAAAGCTTAATCTGATCGTTCTTTATATTTAAATTTTGGACTCTCATTATTATGATAGCGTCCTATTTTCATATATTTAAATGAACCCATATCAAGATTAACAATATTATCATTCATCACATTTTCTATTAAACCATGGGTAAATTTTGGTGTGCCACCATTATGAGCATAATTTGAGCCATTTATTGAAAATAATTTCATATTCCAATCTGTACCAATATAATCTAATGTCGTAATATTATAAAGAAAATTTTGTAAAGAATTAGATATTTCACGAATATCACAAGGTGCCGTCTTAATATTGTCAGCTAAAAATGAAAAAATTGGTTGTTGGGGTGTAAATTTAATATTACATTGGACAGATTTAGAATTGCTAACATTAAAAATAATCTCCTTATCTTTAATATTACCCTTTATATATAAAATATCAAAATCATATGGTGTTTTTTGACCATTAATTATAGTAACCCGATCCTGACTGAAATTAAATAAAATAAAAAATTGTTGATCAAATTTTGAAAAATATAAGAAATTACTTAAATCCTCATCTGCAATGGCTGAAAACATAATATTACCCAAGCCAACTGACCGATAATAGCGTAAGTCAATTTCAATAAATTTCTTATTATTATTTATAGAATCTATGATAGAAGATTTAATAATGGCGGCAGCGCTATTTTTATCATGCCAGTTATTATCAAAAGTTGGAAGTGATTTATTTTGACGTTTTTTAATTTCTTTTTGACTTAATTTTGGAAATAAATTCACTCTTTTCTGATAAATATCTTTTATTTCCTTTTTATAAGATTGTTCACCGGTTTTTTTAATAGAAACGCAGGAAGAAAATAGAAATAGCAATAATGATAAAATTATAAAATTATTTACCATAGACAATTGTACATTTTTTGCTATATAATAAATAATGCTCCGTTGATCTATCAACAGAATAAACATCGGTAATATTACCATTTTTAAGAGCGTCAATTACCGATTGTTCACCACTTAATTTGACGGCAACATTACCAATAAGAGGAAAGTCAATGCCACCAAAAAGATTTTTAGTGCAAGCCTCTCCTTTCTTAACATTATTTATATCTTCAAGATCAATTGGCTGTCTTTCATTATAGCTAGTTGAGTAAGTTGTGCAGGAGGATATAATAAGTAAAGCACAAATAGATAAGAAATATGGAATTTTATAGAATATTTTGCTCATGAGATCTTTAATATTTATAAGATTTTAGCACAAGTAAAATTATTTTTAGTTGAGCAAAAATCTTATATTTATATTAAAGAATTTTATATAAATGACATAAAATATCAGCTATATAAAATTCTTAATTATGAGACCTTTGCATAATCAAACTACTTCAATTGTGCAAAGGTCTCATTATACCAAAATTCACTTCAAAAACCATGAACTTTAATATTGCATCAATTATATCATATTTTTAGATCTATGTCAATTAATTATTAATTTATAAGTTTTTTGCAGCATTAGCGATATATCTAGCTAACATATCAATCTCAATATTGACCTGATTATTTAAATTTAAAAATTGTAAATTGGTATTGGCAAATGTGTGGCTAATAATATTAATTTGAAATAAAAAATTATCTTCATCTAGGTAAATAACATCATTTACCGTAAGAGAAATGCCATTAATAGTAATTGACCCTTTTTGGCAAATAAACTTCTTAAATTCATTAGATATTTTAAAAGTAAAAATCCAAGAATCTTCATTAGCTTGATGAATTTTATGAATATTAGCAATAGTGTCAACATGACCACTGACCAAATGACCGCCAATTTCATCACCAATTCTTAAAGAAAATTCTACATTAATAAAATTATTTATTTCCCAGCTAGAAATATTTGTTTTAGCAATGGTTTCGGGTGATACTTCAAAAGTAAAAATCTGATAATCATCCTTTTGTTCTAATTTAGTAACAGTTAAGCACATTCCGGAGCAAGCTATTGATGATCCGATCTGATATTTACTATTTTTTAAATCCTTTTGGGTAATGGCAATTGTTAAAATTAGATCTTGATTATCTGTAATAGTAATATTAGTAATTTGAGCAATATGAGTTATAAGTCCTGTAAACATAAAGTATAATGATTAAAAGCATTGCCAAGACCTTTGCAATTGATTTTCTAATTAAAGCAGCTTGCTTTTCTGCTAATTTTTGTCCAATATGTGCATATTGCGCTAAAAAATCATCAAATTACTTCAATTAATAGTAAGGGTCTCTTGTTGAAAATAATTTTAAGGTCTTTTTCTTTAAGTTAAAGATTTATTATTGATTTTATAAAAGTCATAATTAGACTTGTTTATTGACTTGGTCACAAACTAGTTGCTTATTTTAACGATAAACAATGTGTATAACAAGGGTCTGTAGCTCAGCTGGTTAGAGTGCGCGCCTGATAAGCGCGAGGTCGGTGGTTCAAGTCCACCCAGACCCACCATCATTTTATAATTGTGATAAAAATCTTTTCATTTATATTGCTATTTTTTGTAACTTCCTGTTTTGGTAAAAAATATGTTGATATAAAAAGCCCCTGCGTCTCAACTAAAGACGGTCCTTGCGGTCCAAAAATACCGGTTAATGATTGGTGGCTAAAAGATTATAATATAGAATCTTAAATAATAATATATCATGAGTGATTCATTCGCCGATAGATTTAAATCAAAAAATTCTGCAGCAGATATTGCCCAAAAGGGCGCTTCTGGTGGTTTTGCCGAAAGGAATAGGGGTAACACAACTGCTGATCGTGTTATTGATAATGCCAGCCCTGAAACTCAGGCAAAAAGAGCAGATGCAAGTTTGTTATTTTTAGTCAAAGGTATTGATGATAATCGTCCTGCTTGGTATTATGTGTTGGTTGAGAGGCTTAAATTACCAATGTTTAAAAGAGCTCTTAACGATAATATAATTCATCTTGAAGAATATGGTAAAATATTATATTCTGCTTATGGTGAGGACCCTCCTGAAGAAATTAAGAAAAAAATAAGAGAAGAATTTGGTATTTCTGAAGATTAATATTAATCTGATTATTAAATAATCATTACTTAAATTCTTTTAAATGAAAATCTACTCAATCATCAAATTATTCTTAATGAGGCATATATTCAAAATATCATTATTATCAGTTATTTTATCAATAATTGTTTTTAAATCCGCCATATCAAAATCTGATAATGACATTGTTGACACCATAATTGCCAAATATTTTTCTACTCAAATTATTGCCAATAAAGAACCTAGTAATTTTGCAAATAATAAAAAATCCGAGGAGGTTAATAACAAGAAAGAAGAATATTTTGATGAGGAAGGTTTTTTAGATGATATTATTGATAAGGTTGAAAAAAAATATGTTCATGAAAAATCTCGTAAAGAAATTCTAGAAGCTGCTGCTGAGGGAATATTATCCTCCCTTGATCCACATTCTAATTATTTAAAGAAAGATGTTTTTAGCGAGGTCAAAGTACAGCTTGACGGTGAATTTGGCGGTTTAGGAATTAGAATTAGCACTGAAAATAAATTAATAAAGGTAATTACACCAATTGACGATACCCCTGCAGCAAAAGCAGGAATTAAGGCTGGTGATTATATTTCGGAAGTTAATGGTAAATCAATTTATGGTAAATCAGTTATGGAAGTGGTTAAAACTCTTCGTGGTAAACCAAAAACCTCAATTGAGATTACTGTCCTTAGGGAGGGAGAGGCTGAGCCTTTAAAATTCAATATAATTCGTGATATTATTAAAATAAATGCTGTTAAACATAGAATATATGACAATATTGCCTATATTAGACTTAGCACTTTTTCAAAATGCGCTGGCTTTGACATAGCGTCGGAAGCTGAAAAAGCCATTGAAAAAATTGGCAAAGATAAAATTGATGGTATTATTTTAGATCTTCGTAATAATCCTGGTGGTGCGTTAGATGCTTCGGTTAATGTTAGTAGCTTATTTTTAGAAACGGGTAGTAAAGTCGTGGCAATTAAGGCTAGAGATTCCGATGAAATATCTTATAATTCAAAAGATGTTTTAACTTGTAATAGTGGTGGTGTTTTTGGTAAAAAATATAAATTCCAAGATTCAGATCATAAACAACTTCTTAAAACATTACCTGTTGCTATTTTAGTTAATCTTGGATCGGCTTCTGCTTCTGAAATTGTTGCTGGCGCTATTCAAGATAATGATAGAGGTATTATTTTGGGTACCAAAACCTTTGGAAAAGGGTCGGTACAATCACTAATTCCTTTAAATAAAGGCGCATCAGCAATGAAGTTAACCATCGCTCTTTATTATACACCATCTGGAAGGTCAATTCAGGCTGATGGTATTGAGCCAGATATTATAGTTAAAGAAGCAAAATTAGAAACCATAGAAAATAAAAATATGAGATCAGAAGCTGATCTCGAAGGTCATTTGCAAAGTCAAATTAAAGAAATTGCTAAAGAAAATAAAGATTTAGAGCCTGAAGAAAAGGATAATTCAATTTTATATGATGATGATTATCAATTGACCAGAGCAATTGATTTAATAAAGGGTATCAATTTATATAGAAAATTTGGTAAAAAGTTGCAATAAACAAGATCTTAAATTTATGTCCTTAGCCATTAATTTGGCTAAAAATAACCTTGGCTTAACTTCACCCAACCCTTCTGTTGGAGCTGTCATTGTTAAAAATAATATTATTTTAGCAACTGGTATTACAGGCTCAAATGGTCGACCTCATGCTGAAGAATCGGCGATTTTACAACTTTCTTCTCAAGATTTGCAAGATACAGCTATTTATATTTCCTTAGAGCCTTGTTGCCATAATGGTAGGGGTGATTTATGTTGCACAGATTTAATTATAAAATCTGGCATTAAAAGAGTTATTTTTGCAGTAAAAGATCCTGATCTTCGCACTAATGGTAAATCAATCATTAAATTACAAAAAGCAAAAATAGAAGTTGAATATGGCTTGATGGAAAAAGAGGCAAAGCAGGTAAATAGAGGTTTTTTTCAATCAAAATTAAAGAACAGACCCTTTATTACTACTAAAATTGCAGCCACAATTGATGGTAAAATTGCCACAAAATCTTTTGATAGCAAATGGATTAGCAATGATGAATCTAGAAGATATACAAATTTTTTAAGATCCAAAAATGATGCAATTTTAATTGGCGCTAATAGCTTTAGAAAAGATAATCCAACTTTAAATTGTCGTATTGATGGTTTAGAAAATAGGTCGCCAAAAAGAATCATCTTAAATAAAAATTTTGATCTTAATTTAAGTAAGGAATTTTTAGATTCTTGTCAAAATATTCCAACATTTTTTGTTATTAGAAATGATTTAAAAATTACATCAGAATATCAAAATCTTAATTTTATTAAATCTTCATTAAATGCACAAAATAATATAGATTTAAATGATTTAATGCCAAAATTAACTGATATTGGTGTGAATAATCTATTAATTGAAGGTGGTGGGCAAGTTTTTGCCAGTTTTTTGGAGGAAAATTTAATTGATGAGTTGATTTTGGTTAAGGGTAATTTTATTTTAGGCTCTGATGCTATTAGCTGCATTGCTGATTTAAAAATTAATTTAATATCAGATATTGAGAATAAATTTACTATTGATAAAATAAGAAAAATCAAAGATGATTTAATCATTAAATATCAAAAATTATAAAATTATATTACATTTATTATGCCAGAAAAGGTACAATTAGGCCCACAATTAATATCAAATAGGAAAAACTTTATAGATGATGCATTAAAAGTAGCAAGTGCTGAAACTAAAAAATCTATTGAATCTTTTTTAGGAAAAGGTAGTAATATTGAAGAATCTGTTAGTGAAATTTTTGGTTATATTGAAGGATTAAAATCAGCTGCTGCAGGTAAAGAAGGTGAAAATATTAAAAAGGAGATGGATGTAGCTGAGAAATTTGTTAAAATTTCCCAGCTTTTAATTAATGATCCCGAAGTTGCAAAAAAAATAACCGAAGAAAATAAAGAATATGCGGTACAACCCACTATGTGTCCGCAAACATATGATTCGACAAGTTTAACAGAAATGACTCATTTTGTAATGGGTGCCAGGGGTCCTGCTTCTGACTCTATTCCTGGAGCTATTTTTGCTCAATTAACAGAAATTCCTAGAGTAGAAGTTTATTCTGTATCTAGGTCAACAAAAGAAGGGGAGCATGTCAAAGCTGATTTAATGACAAAAGAAGGTATTGATGCTTTATTGAGTAAGGTATCAGAGGTAGCAAAATCTGGTAATGAAGTAATGATTCATAATTTAATTGGTAATCATATTGATGATGCTAGGCAATTAACACAAGAAAATTACGCACCCTCTAAATTATTTATGGAGGAAATAATTGCAATAGTTAAGAAAGATTCAGATTTTTTAGAAAATATTTCTGTACAATTTTCTAGTTCCAACTGCACTTGTGATATCAAAAAATATCCTACATATGGTTTAAATAAAATTTATCAAACTGCATTACAGGAAGTTTTTGATGATTTAAAATCAGTGAAAACAAATGCGGCAAGTGCAACAGAAGCTTTAGAAAGTCTTAATAAAACATTTGAAGCATATAAAGAAGGATTAGAAAATTTAAGAATTACAAAAGATACAGATATTGCGGAAGGTAAATGGAAAATAGGTGCAAAACAAGGAGAACAAGATAGAACGTTAGCGTTAGGCAATATTGTGGAAGAAATTCATGAATGGCGAAATAAGATAAATGAGTCATATCATTCTAAATATGGTATTAATTTATTTAGTGAAAATGAAGGTGAAGCTACTATATCAGCTACTAGTCAAACTGGTTCTATATTTACTGGTATGGTTACAGTAATAGGTAATTTTGGAGATAGTGGTCTTCTTCAAGGTGCAGGAAGAATGTTTGAAAGTCTATTGGGTAAGAAAAACATTCAGAGTGGAGAAATTATTAATCTGGCACTTAAAGGGGTAGAAACTTTTGTTGGTAAGGTTTACAAAGGGGATGGCACTACAGCAACAATAGCGGGGGGTTTATATCTTGCTAGCGCTGTCGAACATATGAAGAAGTTGACAAGAGTAATAGGAGAAGGTAAAGCAAATCCGGAAGGGTTAACAAAAGAAGAAGATAAACCAAGTGGTATTTTAAGAGTTCTTAGTAATATGCCTTGTTGTGGTAGTAGTAGTAGGGGTGTTGGTTAATAATAATATTATTTATTATTGATGAAATAAAAAAAATTAAATTATGAAATATATAAGTACAAGAGGCAAGGCGCCAAAATTAAGTTTTGAAGATGTTGTTTTACAAGGTTTGGCAGAAGATGGTGGTCTTTATATTCCAGAAACTTTACCAAAATTTTCTGAAGAGGAGATTAAAAAAATGAAAAAGTTAAATTATCAAGATTTAACTTTTAAAATTGTACAGCCATTTATTGCTGGTGAAATTTCTGATGAAGATTTAAAAAAAATAATTGAAAAATCCTATTCAAAATTTTCCAATAAAGCAATTGCTCCTATTAAACAGCTTTCTAATGATCAATTTTTGCTTGAGCTTTTTCATGGTCCAACATTAGCTTTTAAAGATTTTGCTTTGCAATTTTTGGGTAATATTTTTGATTTTATCCTAGAAAGAAGGAAAGAAAAAGTGGTTATTATTGGCGCAACTTCTGGCGATACTGGTTCAGCTGCTATTATGGGTTGTCGTGACTCTCAAAATGTTGATATTTTTATCTTACATCCTTATCAAAGGGTATCCGATGTACAAAGAAAACAAATGACGACGGTTATTCATGATAATGTTCATAATGTTTCTTTAAAAGGTAATTTTGATGATTGCCAAGAATATGTTAAAGAAATGTTTTCTGATCAATCATTTTTAAATGGTCGCAGAATGGCTGCTGTAAATTCTATCAATTGGGTTAGAATTATGGCGCAAATTGTTTATTATTTTTACTCTGCCTTAAGAGTTGATATTTGCAAAGAAAATCCAATTTCATTTTGTGTACCAACTGGTAATTTTGGCGATATTTACGCTGGTTATTTAGCTAAAAGAATGGGTTTACCAATTAATAAATTAATTGTCGCTACTAATCAAAATGATATTTTAACCAGATTTTTCCAAAATAATGATTATTCTCGTCAAGATTTGATTGAGACTTTATCACCAAGTATGAATATTCAAGTTTCTAGTAATTTTGAAAGAATGCTTTTTGATTATCATAGAAAATTTGGCAAGGAGAGTGAGATTTTTGATAAGATGGCTGATTTTAAAAAGAGCGGTAAATTAACAGTTTCCAAGGAAATTCTAGATGATATTAGAAAAGATTTTGATTCTTATTCAATAAGTGATGAAGAAACTTGCCAAATTATTAATAGAGCCTATCATGATAATGAAGAAATTCTCGATCCGCATACAGCAACTGGTATTGGTGCTACTGATTTATATCAAAAATCAAAAGATTATCAAGGTGAATATGTTGTTATTTTAGCAACTGCTCATCCGGCAAAATTTCCTGATGCGGTGCAAAAATCAGGCGCTCCTGAACCAAAATTACCGTTATTTTTATCTGATTTGATGGAAAAGAAAGAAGAAATGACAATAATCGATAAAAATCTTAACAAAGTTAAGGAATTTATTTCCAATAAAATATAATGTCATTTGATATAAAAAAACACAAAAATAACCTCTTTTTTATTCCTCTAGGTGGTTCTGGAGAAATCGGCATGAATGTCAATCTTTACCATCTTGATGGTAAATTTATTATGATTGATCTGGGTCTTGGTTTTGCCAATAACATCCCGGGTGTCAATATGATTGCTCCAGATTTAACATTTATCAAAAAACATAAAAAAGATCTTTTAGCAATTGTAATTACCCATATTCATGAAGATCATATTGGTGCTGTGCAGCATTTGTGGCAAGAATTAAAAGTTCCAATTTACGCTACCAATTTAGCTAAAAATTTCCTTCAAGCAAAATTAGAAGAATATTCATTTAAGAAAAAAGTTAAAATTAATGTTATAGAGCCTGAAAGAACCTTAAAATTAGGTTCTTTTGAGTTAGATTTTATTGGCCTTACTCACTCTGTTCCAGAAATGAATGCCATTAATATTAAAACTCGTTTTGGTAATATTTTACATACGGGAGATTGGAAATTTGACCCCGATCCAGTAGTTGGCAATGTTTCTGAGAAGGAAAAAATTGCTAAAATTTCAAAAGAGGAGGGTATTTTGGCCATAGTTTCAGATTCTACCAATATTTTAAGTGCTGGTAGGTCAGGTTCTGAAGGTGAGTTGTTAGAAAATCTTGAAAAAGCCATTCAGGAATCAAAAGGTATGGTTGGCGTAACAACCTTTGCCTCTAATATCGCCAGAATGTCAATCATTGCCAAAGCAGCCATTAATACTGGTCGTAAAGTGGTTTTAGCTGGCTTTTCAATTAGAAGATTAGCTGAAGTTGGTAAAAAATCGGGCTATTTACAGGATTTACATCAATGTTTAATCTCAGAAAATGAGATTAAAAATTATGATAGAAGTGAAATTTTAGTTCTTTGTACTGGTTGTCAGGGTGAAATTAACGCCTCAACCATGAAAATTGCCACGGATAATCATCGTGTTATTAAGTTTAAATCTGGTGATCGTATGATTTTTTCTTCAAAAATTATTCCCGGCAATGAGAAGCAAATTTTTGATATTTTTAATCTTTTAGCTAAAAGAAAAATTGAAGTAATTACTGAAAAAAATGCTAAGATTCATGTTTCTGGTCATCCAAATCGTGATGAGGTGGAGGAGATGTATCAAATTGCTAAGCCAAAATTTTCTATTCCTGTTCATGGTGAATATTATCATATTTTGGAACATAGAAGATTAGCAACAACAAAATGGGGTTGTAAAAAAGCCACCCTTACTGAAAATGGTTGCGTTATTGAAATTAACAAAGATTCTTGCAAAAAAATTGCTAATGTTGAGACTGGCTATTTGGCCGTTGATGGTAAAAATCTTATTCCTATGGAGGGAAAAGTTATTTTTCAAAGAAAGCAGCTACAAGAAGCGGGTGCAATTTTTGCTTCTATTTTACTTTCCGTCAAGGGTGATATTTTAGATGTTAATGTTAAATCAGTGGGATCTTATGATTTTGATAATGACCCATATTGCCTTAATGATATTGAGGATAATATTGAGCAAGCCGTTAGAAATTCTAGCGCAGAAATTAGGAAAGTAAAAAAATCTCTTTTTAAAAAGAGAGAATCAATTGATAAAATTTCTAAATCAGTTGCTAAATCTATTAAATCAAAATTATTTAAAAATATGATGGAATTAACTGGTAAAAAACCAGTGATTGAAGTTTCTGTAATGTTTAATAAATAGCCAGATCTTACAAATACTTGCTTAATTAGAAAATCAATGTGCAAAGGTTTCTTTTGTGGATAGAAGTGGCACATAAGCACTCCTATCCGGTTAATCTACTTTATAAGGTAATTAACCAACTGCTTTTACAGCATTAGATTCATCAATTTCTAATATTGTTGCAACTAATTTTTCGGCAACTTGATAAGGGCAAGAATTAGCGCCAGGGCGTCTATCTTCAAGATAACCACAGCCATCAATATCAACTTGGCGAGGAATTCTAATAGAGCAGCCTCTATCAGCAACACCAGCTTTAAATTCATTAATGTCACAAGTTTCATGATCACCTGTTAATCTTTGATCTAAACCATGGCCATAAACTGCGATATGTTCTTTATGTTTTTTAGAAAGATTTTGAATTGCTTTATTAATTGCCTCTTTACCAGTTGCAGGGCTTCTAAAGGAATCAATAGAAAAGTTGGTATGCATACCAGCACCATTCCAATCACCTTCTATTGGTTTGTTGCTTATTGAAGCGTCAATATCGTAATCTTCCCCAAGACGATAAATTAACCATCTTGCAAACCATAAATGATCACAAACATTAATTATTGAATTATCTTCCTTATTATTACCTCTATAGCCAATTTGGAACTCCCATTGTCCAGGCATAACTTCAGCATTGGTACCGTAAATTAAAATACCAGCTTCAATGCAAGCTTCAGTATGTTCTTCAACTAATTGTCTACCATAAACAGCATCACTTCCAACGCCACAATAATAAGGACCTTGTGGTGCAGGAAAGCCTCCCTCTGGCCAACCTAGTGGAATACCACCCTTATATAGGGTATATTCTTGTTCAAAACCAACCCAAGGATTTTGAGAAGCGCCACCAGCATCTAAAACTCTTCTTAATCCAGCACGAGTATTGCTTGAGTGGGGGGTGCCATCTGGATTTTCAACCTCACATAAAATTAGGTAATTACCGTCACCTCTAATCGGGTCTTTAACAAAATTAACAGGCTTAAGTAAAAGATCAGAATTACCACCTTCAGATTGATTGGTGGAAGAGCCGTCAAAGCTCCATTCAGGAAAATCTTCTAATTTAACATTACAAGGATCGTCAAAAGTTGTAATTCTTGTTTTTGATCTAATTTTTTGAACTGGTTTAGCACCATCAATCCACAAATATTCAGCTTGCTTAATTTTTGACATATATGAGCATATTTAATTAACACCTCTACGATACCATCGTGGAGAGAGCTTTGCGTAATTGACTTTTAATCAAGCTACTTCAAATGCAAAGTTCTCAAGAGATTTCATCCCTAAATTTATAATCTTTTAAAGTCAAAATGCAATAAATAATTGATTTTTATAAGATATTTTGTAGTTTTGTTTGTAATTAAATTCCGCAATTTTAAAAACCATATCAAATGACTTTTATTGTAAAATATCTTTTATTGTCGTTAATTTTATTGCCTATTATTTCTTGTCAAAGTTTTTACAATAATAGCGATTTAAAATCTAAAGAAAATATCATTGCTTATTATGATAATGGTTACATAACAATTGATCAGGCAAAAAGTGAGTTAAATAATTTGGCACAAAAGAATGAAGAATTAAAAAATATTAAATTTGAAAATTTAACCAAATATCAAAAAGAATTAATTATTAAAGAAATCATAATAAAAGAAGCATCTTACAAGGAAGCAAAAAAAAGAGGGTTGCATAAAAGGGCAGATTATCAAAAATTACTTAAAGAATTTGAGATGAATTTATTACAAGAGAAGTTGATTTTAGATTTTCAAGAACAAGCATCAAATTTGAATAATTTAAAGAATGAATATAATAAATTATCAAAAAATCTTTATGGTCGAAAAGATTATGATATTAGTTATATTATTGTAGAAAATAAAGAATTGTCATATGAAATTTATTATAAATTACTTAAATATCCTAAATTATTTGCGCAAGAAGCAAAGATAAAATCTTTAGATAAAGATATATCAAAAAATGGTGGAAATTTAGGATTTATATTGGAGGATGCCTTGCCAAATATTATTTTAGATAAAATTAGAAATCTAAAAGAATCTCAAATTTCAAAACCATTCTTATTTAGTGATAAATGGATGATTGTTAAATTTAATGATAAAAGAGATGCTAAAATTGCAACATTTAAAGATGCTAAAAAATCTTTAATAAAGGGTATAACAATTAAAAATTTACAAGATTTTAAGGCAAAATCAATAGATAAAGCCAATATTAATATGGTAAATTAATAATCTATTTTGCAAATTTCTTTCATTCTATTGTAAGCTCTTGTAAATCCTTTCATAGAATAATGATCAATGGCATAGCTAGCATAAGCAGAATCACTTCGAACTTTAAATTTTTTAGATTTTAACATTTGTTTAATAATATTCTTATCTTCTTGCTTGGTTCTAATCCATGCCATATCTTTTTTTGTGTAAAATTTATAAGAAAAATCATCAATTAAAACCTTAACATCACTATTTAATTTATATTCAAAACCGGAATAAATACTGACTTCTTCATTCTGATTATTTTGATATTTAACTACCATAATATAAGGGTTTCTTTTAATATTATGATCACTATCTGACTTAATAGGGCTAGAAGTTATGTAGCATTTTTTACCATATTCTTCAGATTCATATTCATAAGCAATCCAATTATAATGATAAGAATCAACCAAAGGATAATCATCAAAAGCTGCAAAAAAGAGCAATATGAATATATATTTTAATTTTTTAGATATTGCTATAATATCAAATTTCATTTTTATATTTTAATTAAATGAATAATATAGTTTAGCAAAAAGATTTTTCTTTTGAATTTACTTTAATGAGTTTGGTGTATTTAGATATACATCATATCATTAAGTCTAGCATCAAAAGCAAAATATTGCATATCAACTTGTCCATTTTAGCAAAAAGATTTTTCTTTTGAATTTACTTTAATGAGTTTGGTGTATTTAGATATACATCAAATCATTAAGTCTAGCATCAAAAGCAAAATATTGCATATCAACTTGTCCATTTTAGCAAAAAGATTTTTCTTTTGAATTTACTTTAATGAGTTTGGTGTATTTAGATATACATCAAATCATTAAAGTAAAGATCAAAAGGAAAATATTGCAGCTAAAATTAGAAGAGTTTTGCTACATCACGAATATGCTCTATATAGTGTATTTTCATGTCTGATATTGATTTTTCAATATTCTTCCAGATTTTTAATTTTAATACATGCTTAGACAGAACGCAATTTTTAAATCCTAATTTTGCCGCCTCCTTAACCCTGATTTCAATATGAGAAACCATTCTAACCTCACCAGTTAAAGAGACTTCACCAATAGCAACTGTAGCATCTGGCAAGGGACGATCTTTGGCGGCAGAAATCAAAGCTAAACACATAGATAGATCAACAGCGGGTTCAGAAATTTTTAAACCACCTACAACATTAAGGTAAACTTCTTTTTGTGATAGGTTTAAGCCAAATCTTGATCCTAAAACAGCAATAATCATAGAAAGTCGATTTAGATCCAGCCCAACAACGGCGCGACGAGGAGTCGGCATGAATGAGGGAGTTATTAAGGCTTGAATTTCAGATAAAATTGGCCTGCTACCTTCAATTCCAGCAAAAACTGCTGTACCAGAAATATTATTAGAACGGTTAGATAAAAATAATTGACTAGGGTTGTTAACTTGCTCTAAACCAAGCTCATTCATTTCAAAAACACCAATTTCTCCTGCTGGTCCATAACGATTTTTAATTGAACGAAGCAATCTAAATTGTTGATTACGATCACCTTCAAAATAAAGCACCGTATCAACCATATGTTCTAGTAATTTGGGGCCAGCAATTTGACCATCCTTAGTTACATGACTAACAATAATAATGGTGATATTTTTTCTCTTAGCAATCATTGTTAGTTCGGAAGTGCAAGCGCGAATTTGTGAAATTGTTCCAGGAGTAGAGGACATATGATCAATAAACATAGTTTGAATTGAGTCAATAACTACAATATCTGGAGGATTTTTATCATTTAAAGTCTTTAAAATATTAGCAATATTGGTTGCTGATGCAAGCTGGACATTATCTTTGTCTAATTGCAATCTTTTGGCGCGCATCAACACTTGGTCAACCGATTCTTCACCTGAAATGTAAAAAACTTTTTTATTAATACGAGAAATGGCAGCTGCAGTTTGTAAGAGGAGGGTTGATTTACCAATTCCAGGATCACCAGCCATTAAAATGGCTGAACCTTTAACGATACCACCACCTAAAACACGGTCAAATTCTTCAATATTAATTATTATACGGTCAATATTGTCAATTTTATGATTAAGATCAATCATTTCAATTTTTTGACCCTCTTCTGGTTTTAGTTTTTGATTATTAGTTGCTAAGCCGGTATTTGTACCAACACCACCAATTTCATATTCTTCAATTAAAGAATTCCAAGCGCCACAATCAGGGCATTTTCCAGCCCATTTGGTATGTATTGTACCGCAAGATTCACATGAATAAGTTGTTTTTTTTACCATTTATTATTTATCTTGTTTTCCCTATTTTACCTTCTGATGCTATTGATGACTGTGCATCAGAATTAGACCTTGCCACCATAGATACTATTGACGTCATATCATTATCTATAGAGGGAGAAGGTGATGGCAAATCTTTATTTCTGGGTCTTATTCTAATAACACCATCCCCTGTCTGTTCGCATATTACATAAGTGCCGCTAATTCTACATTCGAAACCGTCACCATCAGGGGAAATTCTGGCAATTTCTTTATCATACATGCTTAATATCCCATCAGACATTGTTAGGCCCTTTTCTACATCACCACTAATATCGCTTATTTTTTGATTTCCAGATGTTCCATCAGACATTGTTGGGCCACCTTCTCCATCACGAATAGCTATTACTTCTTGCTCTCTAAATTCAATCTCCTTGAGTTTTTGATATAATTTTGTGCCGTTATATAATAATGTAGATCCTAAAATCATACAAGCGCCCATTATCATCTTTTCTGTAGCGTCAGATGAATCATCTTTTTTCTTGCTATGAAGATTGTTCGTGCCTTCTAACATTTTCTCAATTCCTAGAAATCCAAAAAATCCAGCAATTTTTTTTAAATCATTAAGGCATGGAGTTTGATTGTATTTTTTATATAAGTGGCATGATGCAGATATTGCTATCACACAGAATACAGCTGACATTATAAGTTTGTTTTGGGCATTGCTATTTTCGTTGTTAAGTTCTATTGCTGTTTCAGTGAATTTTTCAATGGAAAGAGTTCCGGCACCAAATAACACAAATTGTATTAAACTATCTGTATTATGTTTTACATGGAACAAAGTTTCTCGTGCCATCTCCATAGACCCCCTTCTTGCTCTGTCAGCAAACACAGTGCTACTACTTTCTCTGCTCGGGGGGTGGGGGTTTTCTTCTGATGTGAATGGTGTTGGCATAAAATAATTAAATTGATTATCTACCTTTTCCTTTTTGTCTGCCTTGGGCTTTTTCTTGAGCTTCAACCATGCTAGCCCAAAAGCCTTTTTGACGATTTTGATTCATTATTTTAGCTGAGCTAACTAAATAAGTCAATTTTTGACCCAATATCATTGAAGTCCAAAAACCAACTGGTTTAACAATATCAACTATCTCAACCTCATCCTTTTGATTTTGAGATTCTTGTTGTATTTTGCTATATTTTTGCTGTTCTTGCTGTTTATTGCGATATAAATCCTCATCTTTTTTATCTTGATATTTTTGTTTGATGATTGCTTCTAAATTTTTAGAATCAATATGTTTTTTAGCAAATAACTTTAAGATAAATAGCAATATTACTCTAACCAAAATAGCAATAATAATAGCCATTATGAAAAAAGCTGTAAAAAGTAAAATTAAATTGTTAAGATCAATATTCATTAGGAAAATCTTATTTTTAAAATAGTGATTAGTTTTTACATAATATAGAATTGATAGATTTAAGTCAAATTTTTAAAGAACAGGAAAAGAAAATAGTTGTTGCAATGTCGGGAGGTGTTGATTCTTCAGTTGTGGCCGCTTATTTAAAAAAATCTGGCTATGATGTAATTGGTATTACTTTGCAGCTTTATGATCATGGTGAAATCTTAAAGAAAAAAGGTGCTTGTTGTGCTGGCGCTGATATTTATGATGCTAAAAAAATAGCAGAAAAATTTGACTTTCCTCATTATGTCTTAAATTATGAAAGTCTTTTTAAAGATTCTGTTATTGAAGATTTTGCTGAAAGCTATATTAATGGCGAAACCCCCATTCCATGTATTAGATGTAATCAAACAGTAAAATTTTCTGATCTTTTGAAAGTTGCAAAAGATTTGGGTGCCAATTGTTTAGCGACTGGTCATTATGTACAAAGAGATTTTGATGGTACGGATAATTTTCTTTTAAAAGCAAAAGATTTAACCAAAGATCAAAGTTATTTTTTATTTGCAACTACCAAAGAACAATTATCATTTTTACGATTTCCCTTAGGTGGTTTAGATAAATCACAAACTCGTAAATTAGCAGAAGAATTAGAATTAGAAATTTCCAATAAGCCAGATAGTCAAGATATTTGTTTTGTGCCAAATGGTAATTATGCTAAAATTGTTGAAAAATATCGCCCAAAAGCCTTTAAAAAAGGTGATATTTATCATATTGATGGTCAAAAATTAGGAGAGCATGAGGGGATTATTAATTATACAATTGGTCAAAGAAAAGGTCTTGGCATCAGCTCTCCAAATCCACTTTTTGTTATAAAAATTGTAGCTAAGGAAAATAAAATAATTGTTGGCGAAGAAAAATATCTGTTTAATCATGAATTTATTATTAAAGAAATTAACTATCTTGGAAGTAATGATGATTTAAAAAAAGAACTTAATTTAAAAGTAAGATTAAGATCCTCATCTTTGGAAAAAGAAGCTAAAATTAATTTCTTTACTGAAAACAATCTTTTAAAGGCTAAAATTTTCTTAAAAGATGGAGATAGGGCAATTACCAAGGGTCAAGCTTGTGTTTTTTATGACAAAAATAGAGTTATGGGCGGGGGATGGATAGAAAAGATTTTATAATTTAACAAAATGAAAAATGACCTATAATCACAAGAAAATAGAGGAAAAATGGCAAAAAATATGGGAAAAAGAAGAATTTTTTAAATTTACACCAAAAAAAGACCAAAAAAAATATTATGTTTTGGAAATGTTCCCTTTTCCATCTGGTAAAATTCATGTTGGGCATCTTCGTAATTATACCATTGGTGATGTAATTGCGCGTTTTAAAAAAATGCAAAATTTTAATGTTTTACATCCAATTGGTTTTGATTCTTTTGGTCTTCCTGCTGAAAATGCTGCTATTGAAAATAACTCCCACCCCAAAGATTGGACTTATGATAATATTGCCACCATGGAAGAAGAGCTTAAAAAATTGGGCTTTTCCTATGATTGGGATAGAAAATTAGCAACTTGTGATCAGGATTATTATAAATTTGAGCAAAAAATGTTTATTGATTTTTATAAAAATGGTCTAATTTATCAAAAGGAATCCATCGTTAATTGGGATCCTATTGATCAAACAGTTTTGGCAAATGAGCAGGTAATTGATGGTAAGGGTTGGAGAAGTGGCGCTGAGGTGGAAAAGAAAAAACTTAAACAATGGTTCTTAAAAATTAGTGATTTTAGTGAAGAATTGTTATCAGAATTAAAAAATTTAACCGGTTGGGATAAAAGGGTTTTAACCATGCAAGAAAAATGGATTGGCAAAAGCTCTGGCGCTTCTATTAATTTTAATATTAGTAATGGTAAAAAATTAGAGGTTTATACCACTAGGCCAGAAACTATTTTTGGCGCTTCTTTTGTAGGTATTGCCGCTAATCACCCCTTAGCCTTACAAATTGCTAAAAATGATCAAAAAGCAGCAGATTTTATCAAAGAATGTGAGCAAAATAGTGCCAATGAAGCTGAGATTGATAAAAATGAAAAAAAAGGTTACCAAATTGCACTTTTTGCCGATCATCCATTTATAGAAGGTAAAAAATTGCCAATTTATATTGCTAATTTTATCTTGATGGATTATGGTACTGGCGCAATTTTTGCCTGCCCTGCTCATGATCAAAGGGATTTTGATTTTGCCAAAAAATATAATTTACCAATTACTCAAATTATTGGCAAAGAGCAAGAATTAAAAGAGGCTTATTTAGAAGATGGTAAAATAATAAATTCACAATTTTTAAATGATTTGAAAATAGTCGATGCTAAAGAAAAAATCATTAATTTATTGGAAGAAAAGCAAATTGGCGCCAGAAAAATTAATTATCGTCTGAAAGATTGGGGTGTTTCGCGTCAGAGATATTGGGGTTGTCCAATTCCTATGATTTATGATAAAAATGGTAATGTAATGCCAGTGCCAGAGTCAGATTTGCCAGTAATTTTGCCAGAAGATCCAGATTTTTCCAAAGGAGGTAATCCGCTTGATCATCATCAAAAATGGCAAAAAGTAACCATTAATGGCGAAAAATATATCCGCGAAACCGACACTTTAGATACTTTTTTTGAAAGTTCTTGGTATTTTTTACGCTTTGCATCAAATCCTAAAGATAAGGCTTTTAATTTTGACGAAGTTAACGAAATTTTACCAGTTGATAATTATATTGGCGGTATTGAGCATGCGGTTTTACACTTACTTTATGCCAGATTCTTCACCAAAGCTTTAAAAAAATGTGGTTATTTAAATTTTGATGAACCATTTAAAAATCTTTTAACTCAAGGTATGGTTTGCCATAAAACTTTTAAAGATAAAAATGGTAAATGGGTAATGCCAAAAGATGTTATTTTTAAGGAAAATAAAGCTTTTTGCAAAAAAACCAATGAAGAAATTACCATTGGTAGAAGTGAAAAAATGAGTAAATCCAAAAAAAATGTGGTCGATCCTATGCAAATTATTGAAAATTTTGGTGCTGATACTGCCAGATTCTTCATGATGTCTGATTCTCCTGCTGAAAAAGACATTGAATGGTCAGATAATGCACTTAATGGCTGTCATAAATTTTTAAAAAAGATCTATAATTTAACAGAAGAATTTACCAATGAATTCAAAATAGCTGATATTGATTTTTCTTCTCAAGATGATTTAAAAGATTTATCAGAAAAACAAATTGCCTTAATAAAATTAACTCATAAAGCTATTTTTGAAATTAAAAATGAATATGAAAAAAGTGGCTTTAATGTAGTTATTGCTAAAATTCGTGAATTTACCAATAATTTGGAAAAATTTACAATTAATGATAAAAATGACCAAAAAATAAAGTTTTTTGCTATAAAAAATCTTATTTTATTAATTTATCCAATTTGTTCACATTTATCGGAAGAATTATGGCAAAAATTAGGCTTTAAAAAGGCGCTTTCTGATCAAATTTTATTCCCTAATTTTAATCAGGATTTTATTACAGAGGATAAAATAAAAATTGCTATTCAAATTAGAGGAAAATTAAAAAAAGTAATCGAAATAAATAAGGATTTAGATAAAAAACAGCTAGAAAATATTATTTTATCCGATGATTTAATTCAAAAAAATATTTCAGGTCAAGAAGTTAAAAAAATGATTTTTGTTCCTAATAAATTGGTTAATATTGTAATTTGAGATCTTTGC
>JAOFKK010000001.1 GCA_028040005.1 Rickettsiales bacterium | reverse complement strand
TCTATCGATTTCTGATACAGTCAAAAAGGCAATTAAGCAATATTCTTACAAGAATCAGGAAGAAAAAAATCTGATTAATCTAGATTTAGAAGATGACTTCATTTTTAGGGGTGATGAAAATATGATGATTTTTGTTATTTTTAATCTGCTTAAAAACTCCCTTTATTATAAATCAAAAATTAAAATTAGAACCGAAGCAAAACCAGATGGCAATTATCTGTATTTTAAAGATTACGGCCCTGGAATTGAAAAGGATAAATTGGCATTAATTTTTGAAAGCTTCTTTACCTCTGGTAAAAAAGATGGAACTGGCTTGGGGTTGCCATTTTGCAAAAGAATAATGACCGCTTTTGAGGGCGATATTATTTGCAGATCTGAAATTGGTAAATGGACAGAATTTCAATTAAAAGTTTAAACTACGATCATCAAAAATCACTACCAATTTTATAAGATAACCATTTTTGATATTTTTTACGCTCATTATAAGCAATAAAACTTGTACTCATAATAATTATAACACTTCCAATAATGGTTGGAGTTACAATCATTTCATCAAATACAAAATATGATAAAATTGCTACAAAAATTAAGTTTGTAAAAGCAAATGGCTGCATAACGGTCATACTACCAAGCTTATAGGCATTAGTTAGCGATAATATATTTAGTAAAAATAATACTGCTATTGCCATCATAATTCCAAATTGCATTATATTTGGAGTTGTCCAGAATTGTGGCAATATTGGAAGAATCATTAAAAAACTAAAGCCAGTAAAGAACCATGTTATATTTGCATTTTCATGGGACGCGCACAGATGCTTTATTATGATGTCGGTAATTGACCACAAAATACAAGCCACTAAAACTAGTAATGATTCAGAGTCATACCCATCAAATCCTGGGCGTAAAATCACCAACATTCCTATAAATCCCAAAAATAATGGAATAATATAATGTTTATGCATTACTTCCTTTAAGATAATAATTGCAAAAATTATGGTAAATAATGGAGTAGAAAAACTGAGTGATGTGGCTTTTGGAAGTGATATGTGGTTAAGACTTTTAAAGAATATGGCAGTAGCGATTAACCAAAGAAATGCACGAACAGCATGAAGAAATAATATTCTTTTTGTAGGTAATATTTTAAATGTACCCTTCTTGATGATTGTTAAAAATATAAAAGTAAAAAATGTTTGAAAAGCAATAATCTCTACAATGGAGATACCAGTTTTCATGACATATTTTGTCAATACTGAAATTAGAGAAAAAAGCAAACAATGGAGTATAAACCATCCAATACTTTCAATTGAGCGAATATTATGATTATCGTCTGACATACACTAAACTAATCCTAGCCTTTCTTTTGCTGCCCTTAGAATCATCTCTAGCAATTCTTTATAAGATGTGTTTTGAAATCCAGCCATAATATTTAACTTACCATCCCAGCACCATCCAGGATTAGGGTTAACTTCTAGAAGCTTAATTACACCATCTTTATCAGCACGAAAATCAAATCTGGCATAATCACGACAACCTGTTCGCTCAAAAAGCTTTGTTGAATAATCTATTAGTTGGCGCCTATCTTCTTCGCCAATAGCAGATTCTTTATAGCTGATATTTTTCCAATAAGGAGATTCTGGTAGCCATTTTGACTCATAACCCAATATTTTTGGTAAATCTTTTGGTAAATTACTATAATCAACCTCTAAAATTGGAAGTATTTGGTAATTTCCTGGATTGCCAACAATACCAACGCTATACTCATTGCCTTCCAAAAATTCTTGGATTAATATTGGAGTTTTGGGAAACTCTTTTTTCAGTTTATCTAGATAGCTCATAAATTCCTTAGAGTTATGAACTACTGCCCCAGTAGTGATGCCAATAGAGCTATCACCAAAATTTGGTTTTAAGAGAGCTGGAAATATTGATGCCAAGGATGCTGCTTGATCCATGTCACCATAATAAGCTTCTTGAGGAACTGCTATATCTAAATCACTAGCAATCGCTCGAACAATTGATTTATTGTAACAAAGAGCAAGAGTAGATGGGCCGCTTCCACTGTAAGGAATGCCAAACATTTCCAAAATCGCTGTAATATGTAATTCCATATTAGCATCGTTTTTAAATCCCTCATCACATAAATTAAATACAAATTGAGGGCTGTTATTTTGAAAATATTTGAGTAAATTTTGATGATTGCCAAAATATTGAAAATTATGATTTGGCAGTAAAGACAAATTATCCTTCAGTTTGTCGATGGTGACAATATCCTCTTCATTAAAAGTTCCGTTTTTCTTTATTGTGTCTGACAAGGTATGATCTCCAAGAAGTACCAAAACTTCTTGCTTTTTAGCGGTTATTTTTTGTTGAATAATTTTCTCAGGAGCTTTAGCTGTAATAAATAACCTATTTGCCATCATACCTAAATCATGACCTCTGGTTGAGCTGGCAATTATGTTGTCTTTTTCTACAGAAATATTTTCGAATCCAACTTTTTTCAATAAAGATTTAATCTGATTTTCATCATAAAGTCTTTCAGCGTAAAATTGGTCGGTTATCACTCCTTTTTCTGCATGCACAATAACTTCACGAGATATAATTCTTTCTTTATCAGCAGAAAGGGAGCGCTCACGGCATACAAACTGATTTTGATCTATCCACTCCCATGAACGAGACTCAAAGTTGTTACGCAAAAATTCTCCATTAGTGATATCAAGAGCTAATTTGCCATTTGATTTAAGAATTCTTTTTATTGATTTTAATACATTAGCATCATCATCTTCTTGCTCGAAATAACCAAAAGAATTACCCATTAAATAAACGCAGTCATGGGTATCGCTTTGCAGCCTTATTTTACGAGCATCTCCTTCAGAAAAACGCATGAATAAACCATTTTTCTGAGCTCTTTTGCGCGCCAATCTTATAAGATATCGAGATCGATCAATTCCAGAGACATTATTAAAACCACGCATACCCAGCTCCAAAGAATGCCTTCCTTGACCACAGCATAAATCAAGAATATTATCTTCTTTTTTTAGATCCAGCTTACCAATCAGAAGGTCTACCTCAAATTCAGTATTAATATTATTTTCAACCACATCTCCATCTGTTTTAAGATAAAGAGAATTAAATAATGTTTTCCACCACTCTGCTGGTAAGTGGCGCTCTAAATCTGAGACAGGACCTAAAGTTTTTTGGGTATAAAGTATCTTCTTCATATTTTTAAAGAATTAGAATTTCGATAAAATATGACAAAGAGAATTATTCTTCTTCATCATATTCGCTTTCCTCTTCAACTTCAGAATTGCTTGATTCAACATCTTCTAACTCTGTATTATCTTCATAAGTATCATTAGAGTTATCATAGGTATCGCTATCGTCATAATGAGTCTCGTTATCACCATAATCATTCAAATTGTCATTTTCTGCGGCCATAGAAGATGCAGAGCTAATTATAATAAAAGCAGAAATTAAAAGTAAAAAAGAGCTAATTTTTTTCATAATAAATTTATTAAAAAGTTAATATTACACTTAAAAATCTAATCTAGTTGACCTGACTTCAATTTTATCAAAATCAATTCTTTCTGGATTAGCTACAATTAAAGATTTAAATATTTTTTAATATTCTACTCCTTAGTTTGTTCCTCACTATCATCATATGTATCATAATCTGATTTATCATTAGTTTCACTTTCATTGCTATTTTCATCCTCCTGACTATCATCAGAATCAACTTCCTCGGATTCACTATTTTCTGTATCATTTTTATTGACCTCAGAATCATTTTGAGAATCTTTCTCAGCTTTATTATCAAGATTATTTCCATCAATTACCTCTTCTTCATTATCATTCAAATGCGGCATGGTGCTATTATCTGCGAACCCATAAAACAAGAAGCCAGCGGCAATTAAAACTAAAGCTGCTAATATGATAATAATTGTCTTTTTCATAGTAATATTCCGTTAATTAATTATAAATTAAATTTAGCCATATAAGCGGTTGTAATTTTATATTTAATATAATATTAGACAAGAAAAATAATGAAAGAAAATGCAACTAATAAATTTGTTAAATTTGCTTTAAGTATGTTCCAAAAATAACTCTTCTGCAGCAATTTTTCATTTTCTCTTGTTTTCTACCCATTTCTCTCCTATTCTATTTTCAATATTTTTCTACAAATTAATCGCTAAAGGCAAATATTGTGACTACTAATAACGACATCATGACAATGAAAGAGCTGGCTGACTATCTTAAGATAGCAGAAAAAACAGCCTATCGCTTTGCATCAGAAAAGAAAGTTCCGGGGTTTAAAGTTGGCAATGCTTGGAAATTTAGGAAAAGTGAAGTAGATAATTGGATTAAAAAACAGGAAAAAACAAAATAAAATATTATGCTACTTGATAACAAAAATCATGGCAAAGTCGGCTTAGAGTTAAAAAACTCAATTGGTAAGAATGCAAAACTTTCTGTCTTGTCGCATCTTTTTTCAATATATGGCTATGCTTCGCTTAAAAAAGAGTTGTCAACTCTGTCTGGAGCCAGAATTTTACTATCAAAATGGGATGATAATTTTATTCATACTTTAGCTGGAAGCTTGGAGGAAATACGCTTTAAAAATAATTTAGATCAGGCTCAAATAGCCAAAGAATTCTCTTCTTGGCTAGCTAAAGATGTGCAAATTAAATCACTAGTTGGATCTGCTGTTAATCAGAATCTTTTTCATGTAAAAAACCAAGATGGTAAAGATTTTTGCATTCAAGGCAGTTCTGGATTTACGACTTCTGGGTTAGGAGAAACAAATTCTAGTGCTATTGAGATTAATATCGGCATATCTGACAAAGAAGGAACAAATCAAATGTTACAGTGGTTTGATACAATCTGGAACAATCCAAAATCTGCCTTAAACATCAAAAAAGAAATAACTGAGCAACTGGAATATTTAGCTGAAGAAAAACCAGCAAATTTAATTTATTTCATAACCCTTTATAACCTATTTAAGGACTTTATAGAAGATATTGATGAAGACAATATTATTAGATCAAAAACTGGCTTTAAGGAGACTCTTGTTTGGAATAAACTCTATAAATTTCAAAAAGATGGAGTATTAGGGGCAATTGATAAATTAGAAAGATATAATGGCTGCATAATAGCTGATAGTGTTGGCTTGGGAAAAACCTTTGAGGCTTTAGCGGTTATAAAATATTACGAACTTCGCAATGATCGCATTCTTGTTTTATGTCCAAAAAAACTGCGTGAAAATTGGACAGTATTTACCATAAATGATAAGCGTAATATTTTATCCGCTGATCGCTTCAATTATGATGTTTTAAATCATACAGATTTAAGCAGAACATCAGGAAAATCAGGAGAGGTAAATTTAGAAACCCTAAATTGGGAAAATTATGATCTTATCGTAATTGACGAATCACATAATTTTAAAAATGCCGGAACCAAAACAGGAGCAATTTCCAGATATCAAAAACTAATGGATCAAGTCATTAGGGCTGGCGTAAAGACCAAAGTTTTAATGCTGTCGGCAACGCCAGTAAATAGTCGAATGAATGATTTAAAAAACCAAGTCGCCTTCATAACCGAAGGAAAAGACAATGCACTTTCAGATCATGGAATAGCCAGCATTGAAAACACATTAAAAATAGCTCAGACCAAATTCAATGAATGGCTAAAATTGCCAGATGGACAAAGAAAAACAGCAAGCTTGCTTGAAAAAATGAACTTCGGTTATTTTAAGTTGCTTGATATTCTAACAATCGCCAGATCCAGAAAGCACATAGAGAAATATTATGATGTTGCTGAAATTGGCAAATTCCCCGAGCGTCTAAAACCAAAAAATATTAAGGCTGATATTGACATTGATGGAAAGTTCCCTCCGCTTAAAGATGTCAATATGACAATCAAGAAGCTCAATCTTGCCGCCTATGCCCCGCTTGAATATGTGCGTATGGATAAGCAAGAAGAATACAGCCGCAAATATGATCAGGCAGTTAAAGATGGTGCTTCAGTTTTTCGTCAGGTTGATCGTGAGCGCAATATGATTCACTTAATGAGGGTGAATATGTTGAAGCGTATGGAAAGCTCAATAAATTCATTTCATATCACAGTAGAAAGGCTTCAAAACAAGATTGGTAATTTGTTATCGCAAATCCAAGATCAAGAAAATTCAGAATTTGAAGAATTAAGCATTGAAGACATAGAAACCGATTCATCAGAATTTGAGGAATATCTAATCGGCAACAAAATTAAAGTTCTAATACAAGATATTGACCTCATCAGATGGAAACAGGATTTAGAAGAAGACTACAAATTGCTTGGAATTTTAGTAGAAGAAGCCAAAAAAATTGATGCCACTAAAGATGCTAAATTACAAAAACTAAAAGAGGTAATAAGCGATAAAATTGCCAATCCTCTTAATGAAAATAATAAAAAAGTTATTATTTTTACCGCCTTTTCAGACACGGCACAGTATCTTTACAAAAACATCTCTCCTTGGGTAAAAGAAAAGCACAAAATTCATTCTGCCCTTGTTACTGGAAGTGGCTTAAATCAATGTAGTGATAAAAATATTGGTAAAGATTTAAATAATATTTTAACCAACTTCTCACCAATCTCTAAAGAAAGAAATAAGATCGACTCCGAAGCCACAAACCACATTGATATATTAATTGCCACAGATTGCATTTCTGAAGGACAAAATCTTCAAGATTGCGATATGCTAATAAATTACGATATTCACTGGAATCCCGTCCGAATAATTCAAAGATTTGGTCGAGTTGATCGACTTGGCTCGCATAATGATAAAATTCAATTAGCTAACTTTTGGCCTAATATGGAGCTAGATGAATATATCAATCTAGAAGCCCGAGTAAGTGGAAGAATGGTTTTATTAGATATTTCTGCAACTGGTGAGGAAAATGTAATTGATTATGATGAAACTCGCCAAATGAATGATCTAGAATATCGCCGCAACCAGATGAAACAATTGCAAGATGCAGTAATTGATATTGAGGATATTGACGGCTCTGTTTCAATTACTGATATGACACTAAACGATTTTCGCATGGATTTATCCAGCTTTATGAAAGATAACTTAACCGTTTTAGAAAAATCTCCTTCTGGCTTTTTTGCAGCAATTTCAGGAAATTTAGATGAAATACCTGAAGGAACAATTTTTTGTTTGCGCGATATTCATAAAGAAGTTAGTG
Source organism: Rickettsiales bacterium (assembly GCA_028040005.1). GTDB lineage: Bacteria > Pseudomonadota > Alphaproteobacteria > Rickettsiales > UBA1997 > CAJQHK01. Next base: position 33,239 of record JAOFKK010000001.1, on the reverse strand, counting down.
AAAACTCAAACTACTCTTTGGCGCCATATTACATGGTTTATGTTGCCAGTGACGGCAATATCATTCTCAACCATCTGCAAAGCAAAAAAATCCTCGATATTTTCAAAAAACTTTGCTCAGGCGCAAAAAGCTTAGATGAAAATGCCATTAAAAACCTAAAAGAAGCCACAAAAAACGGCAAAGATATGTCCTCTTACAAATTTATGTTAGAAGCGGCAATATCAAATATATCAGGAAAAAATGATGAGAAAGGTGTTGAAAGCCTATTTAATCGAGGCGGAACTATTCTATCTCAAGATAGTTTCAAAGGAATTGAAGATTTTGAAGTGATAAGCTTTTTAATTATTAAGGAGCAAAAATCATGACCCAAATTTTTCTCAATAATTTAAAACTGCCAGATTCTTGCAAAATAGATAAACCCATTTTTAAAAAACTATTCCTTGAAAATGTCAATTTAGATGCGACCGACAAAAAAGCCCTCAAAGATGATATTAAAAAAATCACTTGGCTTTTTACTTTAAAGCCCAGCAATACAGGCATTGCCAAATATCAAGATGAACTGGTTGAATATCAAGAAATAGCAATTCTAAAAATTGATCTAGCAAGTGATAATCGCATTAGAAAAATTGCTACATTCATAAATAAGGCAATTCCTTATCCGTTGATATTATTGTTTAATTTTAATGATAAATTTGCCCTAAGCCTGGCAAATAAAAGAATTAACCAAGCTGATAAATCAAAGTTATTGGTTACGGAAGAATTTTTAACAGAAATGATAGATAGCCAAAATTTAAGTGAAATTCAAAAGGATTTTTTAAATGACTGCTACTTGAAAAAACTCTCTTCCTTAAATCTATACGAATTTTATCAAGATTTAGTCAAAAGATTAATTGCTCTTGGCGCTGCTAATTACAGCGGCAATTATGGCAAAACAACTATTGAGAAAACACTGATCCGCAAAAAATATTTAAAGCAAATTATTGATTTAGAAAATGAAATATCAGTGCTAAAATCTGATTTAAAAAAAGAAACTCAGTTTAACCGTAAAGTAGAGTTAAATGTTGAGATTAAAAACAAGATTGAATTAATTAAAAAATTAGAACAAAATTTATAAATATTAATTATTAAAAAATGAGCGAAATGAAAAAATTGTTAGCCAAAGATATGCAAAGTGAAGATATTGTTAAGCAAAATATCGAAAAGCTAAAAGAGTTATTCCCTGAAGTTTTTAGTGAAGACAAAATTAAATTTGAGCAATTAGAAGAGCTTTTAGGAAATTATGTAAACCAAGATGAAGATCATTATAATTTCACTTGGCATGGCAAAAGAAAAGCAGGCAGATTGGCACAAACTCCAAGCACAGGAACGCTACGACCAGCAAAAGATGAATCGGTTGATTTTGACAATACACAAAATCTTTTTATTGAAGGCGATAATTTAGAAGTTTTAAAGCTTTTACAAAAATCTTATCACCGCAAGGTGAAAATGATTTATATTGACCCTCCTTACAACACAGGAAATGACTTTGTTTATGAGGATGATTTTAAAGATGGAATAAAGCATTATTTAAAAATGACAGGGCAAACAGATGAGAGCGGTAAAAAACTTGGAACAAACTCTAACTCAGCAGGAAGATACCACACTAATTGGCTAAATATGATGTATCCAAGGTTGAAATTGGCGAGAAATTTGCTACAAGATGATGGGGTTATTTTTATTTCGATTGATGACAATGAGTTAGATAATCTAATCAAAATTTGCAATGAAATATTTGGCGAAGAAAACTTTATCAACCTAATTAGCGTTAAAGCAAAAGATAGCTCAGGCGCGAGTGGTGGTGGCGAAGACAGACGCTTAAAGAAAAATATTGAGCACCTCCTTTGTTTCTCAAAGAGCCAATCCTTCAGAAAGTTCAATGATATATACAAGGTTGAATTACTCATTAAATATATTAATGACCGTAAGGATGCTGGCAAAGGGTTCGCGTACACCAAAATCCTTACAAAAGAAGGAAGTGAAAACTACTTGAAAACCATCAAAGATGGCTCTGGAAACGATATCGAGGTTTATACAGTAAGTGGTTATGAAATAAAAACAGTTTCACAATTAGCAAAAGAAGAAAATATTGAACAAGAATTAGTATACGAGAAATACTTCGAAAGTATTTTTACCACTGAAAATGCTCAGACATCTATTCGTGATAGAGTAGCCAATGCCGCTCCAGAGCATGATGGTTTGATAAATATATATTATAAACCTGTCTCTGGGCGAAACAAAGGTAAGAGAACTAGAGTCTCCTTTGAAGGCAAAACCAAACGTTTGGTTAGCTACTTGAGCGGTGTAGCAGAGCGATCAAACGAAGGTATCATTAAAAAAGATAAAGTTGGAACTCTGTGGGATGACCTATCTTGGAGTAGCGTATCTTTAGAAGGAGGAGTGCCGTACCCAAACGGAAAAAAACCAACTAAATTCATCCAGAGAATGCTTGAGCTATGCTTCGAGGACAACGAAAGCGGTCTGGTTCTAGATTATTTTGCAGGCTCATGTAGCACAGCACATGCGTGTTTTCTAAAAAGCTTAGAAAGCAAACAGAGTATAAATTCTATTTCTATACAATTACCTGAAGAAGTAAAACCTGCTGACAAAGCACAATACTATTCAAAGAATAATTTATCTTTTGTTGAGAATGTCTGTGATATTTCCAAAGAACGAATCCGTCGCGCCTCCAAGAAAATCAAAGAAGAAAATCCTGATTATCAAGGAGATTTGGGCTTTAAAGTTTTTAAACTTGATAGCTCAAACATAAAAAGATGGGAAGCTGGTTTTGATAGCTTAAAAGAAGATCTTATTGCGTCAGTTGATTACATTAAAAATGATCGTTCAAATGAAGATATAGTTTTTGAAATTCTTTTAAAATATGGGCTTGATTTAACCCTTCCTATTGAAACTAGAAATATTGCTGGAAAGGAGATTTATATCATTGGTCTTGGGGCTTTAATAATATGTCTTGATGATGGAATTAATATGGAAGTGGTAAATGGTATTTGCGCCTTAAAAGAGGAACTTTCACCTGAGATTATGCGAGTGGTATTTTCGGATAATGGCTTTAGGGATGATGTAATTAAAACCAACGCCATTACCACACTGAAACGCAGCGGAATTGAAGATATTAAAAGCCTTTGATTTAATCAATTAAAATTAATTTATAAAATAACATGAGCGAAAAATTAAGATGGGAATATAGATTTGATAATTACAAAAGAGCTTTTCTTCTTTTAAGAGAGGCAATGGAATTGAGAAGTGAAAAAAAAATAACCCCATTAGAAGAAGAGGGAATTATTCAAAGATTTGAATATAGCTGGGAACTTGCCTGGAAAACTCTCAAAGATTATTTAGATAATGAGGGTGTTGTTTTAGAAAAAATTACTCCTAAGGAAGTTATTATTAAGGCCATTGAAGCAAAAATTATTATTGATAGAGAAAAATGGATGAAAACTTTGGATGATCGCAATAAGATGAGTCACCAATATAGTCACGAGGTATTCTCGCAAGTTATAGAAAATATAGAAAATAATCACTTCGGGCTATTTGATTATTTATATGAAAAATTACTTCATGAAACAAATAAATAAAATGAATAATGGGTTATCAGATAATGAATTAAAAATCATTTTAAATATAATAAATAGTTATAAGGATAAAATCACCAAAGTAGGAATTTTTGGTTCCAGAGCTAATGGAAAATATAAAGGATATTCAGATCTTGATTTGGTGTTATATGGCAATTTAGAGCAGAAAGATATTGACAGAATTAACACTCTTTTTGATGAATCAAGCCTTGGCTTAAAAATCGATATAAAAGGCTATAATTTTATCAATTATCCACCACTAAAAAGACATATAGATGAATCAGCTAAAACATTATTTATTTTTGAATAAAATAATAGCCAACAACTAATCATTAAAGAGTATGAAAATTAAATTCGATCCAAATCAAATCCATCAGAAAAAAGCTTGGGAAGCAGTTTGCTCAGTTTTTGAAGGGCAAGAGCTTTGTAAATCTGCTTTTTCTATGCCATCTATTAAAGATGGAGGTCTTCTCGATGCATTATGGTCTAATCAAACTGATAAAGGTTATGGCAATCGCTTAAAATTAATTGATGAGGAAATTTTAAATAATGTCAGATCTATTCAGCTTAAAAACGGTTTAAAACAATCTAAAGAATTGCAGGATCGTAATTTTACCATTGAGATGGAAACTGGAACTGGAAAAACCTATGTTTATTTACGCTCTGTTTTTGAGATGAATAAACTTTATGGTTTTAGTAAGTTTATTATTGTAGTGCCAAGCATTGCCATAAAAGAAGGCGTTTTTAAATCTTTAGAAATGACCAAAGATCATTTTAAAGAATTATATGATAATGTTCCGGTTGATTATTTTTTCTATAATTCTTCCAAATTAGAACAAGTTAGAAGTTTTGCCGCTAATGACTGTATTCAAATTATGGTTATTAATATTGACGCTTTTCGTAAAAGCTTTTCTGACCCTTCTAAAGAAACTACTGCAAATATTATTCATCGTTGGAATGACAAAATGCAAGGAGTGCCAATTGATTTTATTAAATCAACTAATCCGATTGTTATTATTGATGAGCCGCAAAGCGTGGATACAACAGATAAATCTTCGCAGGCAATTAAATCTCTAAATCCACTTTGCACCTTCCGCTATTCTGCAACTCATACCAAAAAGCATGATATGCTTTATAAACTAGATTCTATTGATGCTTATGAACAAAAGTTGGTTAAGCAAATAGAAGTTGCCTCAATTCAGGTGAAAGACGGGGATAATAAGGCCTATATTAAGCTTTTGGAAGTTGATAATAAGAAAGGACATAAAGCTAAAATTGAACTTTCTATTCAAAGAAAAACCAATGTTGAGAAAATTACAAAATGGGTGAAGCAAGGTGATGATTTACTTACTATTTCAAATGGTCGTACAATTTACGATGGTTATATCATAAATGATATTTACTCTGAGCAAGGTAACGAGTATATTGATTTTACCAGTAAGCCGGAAATTCTTCGATTAAATCAAGCAATTGGCGAGGTGAATGAAGATGAATATAAAAGGCTACAAATTCGCAAAACAATTGAAGAGCATTTAAATAGAGAATTAAAATTAACTCCTCTTGGCATTAAAGTTTTGAGTCTGTTCTTTATTGATAGAGTTTCTAATTATCGTGATTACAGCGCCGCTAATGAGAAGGGTAAATATGCGGTTATTTTTGAGGAAGAATATTCTAAATTAATCAAAAAACCAAAATACAACAATCTGCTTAAGGAGTTGGATGTTTCCACTTTAGCCCAGAATGTTCATAATGGATATTTCTCGAGCGACAAGGGGGGCGCTAAAGATACTAGAGGTGATACTAAGGCTGATGAAGATACATATGGCCTTATTATGAGAGATAAGGAGAAGTTATTGAGTTTTGACTCAAAATTGAAATTTATATTTTCTCACTCTGCTTTAAAAGAGGGTTGGGATAATCCAAATGTTTTTCAGATTTGCACCTTAAATGAAACTGGATCAGTTATCAAAAAACGACAAGAAATAGGAAGGGGTTTAAGAATTTGCGTTAATCAAGAAGGACAAAGAGTTCATGGTTTTGATGTTAATACATTAACGGTTATGGCCAATGAATCATACGAATCATTTGTTGACGGCTTGCAAAAGGAAATAGAAAAAGAAGAAAATATCCGCTTTGGAGTTGTTGAGGAGCATTTATTTGCTAATATTGTTTATCAAGATGAAAAAGGAGAGGATAAGTTTTTGGGAGCGCAGGCTTCAGAAAATGTGTGGAATCATTTGCTGACAAAGGAATATATCGATAATAAGGGTAAAGTTAGTGATAATCTTAAGAAGGCTCTTAAAGAAGGAAGTGTTGAATTGCCAGATGCTTATGTGGAGCAATCTGAGCAAATAATAGCTACTTTAAAGAAAGTTGCTGGCGGCCTTAATATTAAAAATAATGATGATAAAAAAACTATAAAGCTAAACAAGGCTGTTTTTGAAAGCCCTGAGTTTAAAGAATTGTGGGATAAAGTAAAATACAAAACCATTTATAATGTTGAATTTGATCCGCAGGAATTAATAAAAAAATGCGCTGAATCTATTGGAAAAAATCTAATAGTTGGGAAAACTAGATTTAATTATGCCAAAGCTAAAACAGAAATTAGTAAAGGTGGTGTGAATGTTATTGATAGTCAGGAGAGTAATCATTTATATGATGCTCGTGATTATGAAATTCCGGATATTCTTAGTTATCTGCAAAATGAAACAAATTTAAAGCGAGAATCGATACTTAATATTTTATTAGAAAGTGGCCGACTAGAAGCCTTTAAAAATAATCCTCAAAAATTTATCGATGGAGTTAAGGAGTTAATTAAGCGTGAAATGAGAAGATTCATTGTTGATGGAATAAAATATCACAAAATTGGTAATGACCACTTCTACGCCCAAGAGATGTTTGAAAGCGAAGAGCTTAATGGATATCTCAATAAAAATATGATTGAGGCTGCAAAATCTACCTATGATCATGTGGTTTATGATTCAAATATTGAGTCCAGCTTAGCTGAATCTTTTGAGAAAAATGAAGAAGTAAAAGTTTATACAAAATTGCCAGCCTGGTTTAAAATTGAGACGCCACTTGGATCATATAATCCAGATTGGGCTGTTTTGATAGAACAAGATGGAAAGGATCACCTTTATTTTGTTGTAGAAACAAAAGGAGATACATTTGAAGGAATGTTGCGTGATTTAGAAAAAGGAAAAATTGACTGTGGACGCAAACATTTTGAAGCTCTTGGTGAAGATGCTCGCTATATGGTAGCTAGTAATTATAAGAATTTTTTTGATCAAGCTATGGGAAATAAGTCATGATTAAGAAATATTTTGAAACAGTAAACGAGACATTAATCTATGATGCTGGTAAGTTAAAGGTTTCTTTAGTTAGCGTAAGAGATGAAGATAAAATAAACGACAAGAGGCATCTTCTTAGTTTATCTGCAAAAAAATGCAATCCTCCATCCGGAGAATCAATTAAGATCACTGGTGGCGAAGATTTGCTGCAAGAAATTGATTTGCAAAAAAACCACTATCAGATATGGATAAAAAGAGAATCGGTTACAAGATTTTTAGAGTGCTTTTTGAAAATGAAACTCGGCAAGTACCGCCATTACTGGGCTTGTAGACCTAGATAAGTCTTAGAAAATTTGAGCGGAGATTGAGTTTGCAGTATAGAAACTGGCGGACAAGGTGGGATTCGAACCCACGGAACGCTTGCACGCTCGGCAGTTTTCAAGACTGCTGCTTTCGACCACTCAGCCACCTGTCCTTATTAATTTGGTCATAATTTCTCGATTTAAGTAATAGCTTGAAAACTGCCGAGAAAAAAAATCAGTTTTCAAACTGCTGCGCTCATACACTCAGCCACCTGTCCTTATTAATTTGGTCATAATTTCTCGATTTAAGTAATAGCTTGAAAACTGCCGAGAAAAAAAATCAGTTTTCAAACTGCTGCGCTCATACACTCAGCCACCTGTCCTTATTAATTTGGTCATAATATTGCTGTCGTAACATCAATACCTTACCAAAAAAAATATTTTACTGTAGTAATTAAGTAATTTATGTGTTGGGAAGTGTTAATACCCCACCAAAGCAATAAATTGCTTTGAGACAAAAAAGCGCCTTAATTGCTTTTTACCCCCATGCCATAAAATATTATTTATAATAATATTTTATTTCAAGGGGAGTTTTAAACAGCATTATTATCTTACAACCTTCAAAATATTTCAACCACAAAATCAGTGGTAGAGGGAGTAGGATGACGTTGGCGCTTCGCTTAACTAGCAGTTGCGCTTTTCGCTACGCTCAAATGCTCCTGTCGAACCATATTTAATTTAAACGTAGGTTCGAATTTTTACAGCATTATTATCTTACAACCTTCAAAATATTTCAACCACAAAATCAGTGGTGGAGGGAGTAGGATTCGAACCTACGTACGCATATGCGGGCAGATTTACAGTCTGCTGCCATTGACCGCTCGGCCATCCCTCCAAGAAGTAATAGATTTTATAATCTTAACTTTATAAAATCAATTTATATTATATAATAAAATAATAAATATGGACATAAAATAACAAATATGGATATAAAGCAGCAAATATTAGAATTTTTAACAATAATTCCTAAAAATAAAGTTGTTACTTATAAATATTTAGCAGAAAAATTCTCATGTCATCCAAGGAAAGTGGCAATGATTATGAAATATAATAAAAATCCTGATATTTATCCTTGTTATAAGGTAATTTTGGCAAATGGTAAAATATCTGGCTATAGCGCCGATGGTGGTATTAATTCTAAAATTAAAAAATTAAAAAAGGATGATATTAAAATTATAGATAATATAGTTAATGATAGTCATATTTTGCAATAATTAATTACTTTTAAAATGAAAAACATAATAAGAGTTATAATTTTATCACTATTTTTATCATCATGCGCTAGTAGCTATCCTACCAATGATCGAGAAGTCAAAAAGGACAATAATTCCATTAATTTATTAATTAAAATAATAGAATCTGACGATAATAAAATGCTTTTTGATAGAGATATGATCCAATATACCGATTATACAAAATATAATAAGGATGATTTGGTTAAAATTTCAAACGCATTAACTGAAAAGATCAGAATCTTAACTAAAAAAAGTTCAAAAATAGAAGAAAAAGATTAAATTTTAATATTATGAGTTGGATTTTTATATCAATTTTTACTGCCTTTGTTCAAACCATTAGAAATGCTTCACAAAAACATTTAAGGCAATTTTTATCTAATAGCACCACTGTTTGGGTTAGGTTTATTTTTGGTTTTCCCTTTGCTTTATTGGCTTTTTTAGGATTATTGCTTTTCGGTTATGATTTTCCTAAAATCAATAATACATTTTTAATTAATGTCTCTATAGCTTGTATTGCACAAATTATCGGTATTTCTTTTTTGGTTGCTTTATTTTCTCGTAAAAATTTTGCTGTTGGTACGGCCTATATTAGAACTGACGCCATACAAAGTGCAATTATTGGCATGGTGTTTTTTCATGAATCTATTAGCTTTATTGGCATGATTGCCATTATTATTGCTTTTATTGGTTTAATTTTTATCTCAGTTACTAAGGAGCATATTGGTTTAAAAAGAATAATATTTGCCATCTCAACCCCATCTGCTCTGATGGGAATTGCTTCTGGTACTTCTTTTGCCATATCTGGTCTATTTGTTAAAAATTCAACCCTTAGCATGCCAGAAACACCAATCATTATTAATGCTTCATTTACAATTGTATTTTTGCTATTTAGTCAGGCTATTGCAGTTGGATTATATTTATATTTTACCAATAGGGACGAGATATTTAAAGTTAAAAAATATTTTAAAAATGGATTAATAGTAGGCTTTACAACTTTAATTGTTTCAACTGGTTGGTACACTGCTTATGCTTTGAGTAATGTTGCTTATGTTAAAGCGGTTGGACAGATAGAAATGATATTTTCGATGTTAATATCTAAAAAATTCTTTAAAGAGAAAATACAAATATTAGAAATAATTGGCATATTCTTAATATTATCAGGAATTTTAATTTTGGTATTTCAATCATTCTAATTTTTGATATATTTTATTAAATATCATATGAAAAAACTTATTTTAATTATTATAATTTGCTTTATATCTTCCTGTATGAAGCTATATAGCTACCCAACTACTGGCCAAAAAAAGCCAGCAATGCAGCAGCAAAATATGAAGATGCCACCAGATTTTCCAAAGCAAATGATGCAAATGGACAGGCCATTAACATCAAAGCCTTTTAAGACGCCCTTAGCGCCAAATTCAATCAAAAAATATCCAGATAATGTTCCATATCCTTATGGTATGAAAAAAAGATATAAATTTATGGATGATGATGAAAAGGCGATAAGACAGTTAGAAAAATTACCAAAACAACAATATAAGGGGGGTTATCATTATCGTTCTATGCAATCTTCTCAATATTTAAATGAGTGATAAAAAGGAGCAAAAAATAATTAACAATATCAAGGAAGTTAGTGATTATCATTTAATATCGTCAGAATTTAAATCTTTTTTTACTTCTAATGAAGATATTATTAATATTGCAAAAGATGTTTTGGGCAATGATTATTGTCAATTTGAGATAGAAAATATTAAAGATTCTGATTCAAATGTTCTTTTTAAGGATGTCAAAAATAGTTCATTTTTTGATGATTATTGTCAAAATAAAGATCAAAATATCATGATTGCAGCTGGTGGACCTGCCGCTGAAGAGCAAATTATAATAGCTGCCACTAGCCCTGAAATTAAAAATAAATTTGATAATTTAATATATTTAACTAAGAATTATCTTGAATCTAATATCCATCATTCAACCAAACAAATTCATAGTCGCAATAGCTCCGCCCTTTATGCTAATGATTATTTTGCAGGCCATAAATTGCTTAAAAATGCTTTTTTAAGATTTATATTTCCTAAAAAATATGATTTTTGTAATATTAACTATCCCAAAATTGATGTAAAATTATCTTGTAATTTTAAGCTATTAAAAATCTATTTTTTAAATGAATTTAATTGGCTTTATCAAAAAGTAAGAAAATTATGCCAATTACAAACCAGCTATGATTTAGATTTAGAAAAATCTCAAGAATCACTTAAAATCCAGCAAAGATTAGAAAAAACCAATAAAGTTAACCTAAAAATTGATTCCAAGAGTGCTATAGAAATTATTTTAAAGAATCAAAATAATAAAAATATTTCCAATAACAGATTATCGCAATCTAAAATCAATAAAATATTTGGTAATAATCACTTAATTGAGAATATATTTCTTTTTAATCAAGATAATGTTTTAAGATATGATATTCATGATGTTAATTCTAAAATTGCTAAAAAGAATAATGTAGATTGGCAAGAAAATACTGAAATTAAAGAAATATTAATGGATGGCAATAATTTGGCAGGAATTGTAACTAATAATAAAAAATATATTTATGCCAATAAATTGCATTTATCACTAGGATATAAGGTAAAATATCAATTTGATAAGGGTATTAAAAAGGTTAAATTGCCAGATCATATAATTGCCACCGGTCTTTCGATGGTTGTAATTATTAGAAATAGCGTAAAATCTCATAATATTTTTAATATTAGCTCTGCAATTTTGCTTAATGATATTTATGTAAGTTTTATTGCTCAAAATAATGATTATATTTTGCTTAAAATTGCTGCTGGAGCAAATATTGGGTCTGATAAATATAAAAATAGCTATTTTTTTAACATTTTAAAACATTTAGAGATAATTTTTGATAATGACTTAATCGGAGTTTTATCTTGCTATGCTTGTTGTCGGGCAATTAATTCTTGTAATTCCACCAAATTTACCAAAATAGGTGATGACATTATAATTAGTAGTGGCAAGGGTGGTAGCGGTAATAGTAAAAGATATTATGAGGGTAATTTTGCCTTAAGGAGTTTATCCACTTCCCAACTTTAAAGTTAAGAAGTGGTATAAAATCTCTTTAAATTCTTATTTTAGGAAATCTACTTTCAGTCTTGCCTATTTCAACTTTAGTTTTACAGATAATATCAGCCATTGATTTTTTATTATTGATAAAAAATGGTAGATTAACCCATAATAGCATCATTATAGACATGATAATATTCACAATATTAGCCCCAAATATATTTAAAATGCCAGAAAGACCATTATTTAAATATAAACCACCATTAGCCACAAGAAATAATAAAAAATATAATGTTATAATAAATGGTATGACAGATGTAATATAATATATAATAGATCGAGATAAGTTAATATATTGCCCATCCTCCCTAACTGTAACTATACTCATTAATCTTTGTCCAATAGTGGCGCACCAAGTTGATGAGTAAAAATAAATATTATATATTGATCCAGAAACTATAAAAATACTTATTAAGGATAATAATATCTTAAAAACATCATGTTTTAAGAATAATATTGCAATTTCTTTTTGATCCTTAATACCTTCATTGCTTGCCATAAAATCCTCTATCGATATTAATATAGATTCTCTAAATAGGCTTATAATTATTGATATAACTAATAATCTTACTATTAATGATGCGAATAAGTCGATTGTGTTAGCTAATATCTTTTTAAATAAAATATCCATAATTATTGTAAATAGTTTATCGTTAATTCATGTAAATATTGGCTAGAAGTGGCAATTACTCTACCGTCAGAATTGACATTGAGTTTTTCACCTTGCCAGTTAGTAATTACGCCTCCAGCAGATTCAATGATTGGCACTAATGCCAAAAAATCATAATTATTAAGACCATGTTCAATAATAATATCGACAAAACCATGTGCCAAAAGAGCAAAATGATAACAATCGCCAGAATATATTGCCCCACCTTGATGTTGATATTTAGTTTGGCAGGTGATCATTTCAATTCTTTCTTTAATTCGACCTTCAAAAAAGAAAGGTGATTGCGTACAAAAAACTGCATCTGATATTTGTTGGCAATTTTTTGTTTTTATAGTTATGTCATTAAAATAAGCTTTATCATTTTCAATACCCCACCATCTTTCATTATTAACGGGTTGATTGATAATTCCTAAAATTGGCTTATCTTGAAAGGTAAGGGCAATTAATGTTCCAAAAATTGGTTTACCAATGGCAAAAGATATAGTGCCATCAATTGGGTCAATTATCCATTTATATTCAGCGTCAATATTTTCATTTGCAAATTCTTCACCAATTATACCATGATCTGGAAATTTTTTGTGAATTTTAGCCCTAAGTCGCATTTCAATTTGCTTGTCAGCCTGTGTTACTGGTGATTTATCGCTTTTTTGAACTTCGTCAAAATTAGTACGAAAATATTTTTTGGCAATATCGCCTGAAATATCGGCTAATTCATGAGCAAAATTAATTAAATTTTGATTGATCATAATTCTCTAAGACAATTTGTAATTAATGTTTCTAAGGTAATTTCGGGATTTTTTTTAATTTGATCTATGGCTATTTTATAGATGGCATTTCGTTTATATCCAAGATTTTCAAGAGCTGAAATTGCATCAGAAATAATTTGATTATTATTCTTAATATCTGGTATTGAATTATTATTGGAAATTTCATTATTATAATCCAATTTTTTAATAGAATCCTTAAGATCAATTAAAATTTTAGAAGCTAATTTTGGTCCAATGCCCGATATATTGGTAAACACAGTTTTATCATCACTATTGATAGAGTTGATAATTTGATCAATTGATATTGATCCTAATATTTTGATAGCAATTTTACTACTTATACCATTAATTTTGCATAAAATATTAAAAAAACTCTGCTCTTCAATATTATTAAAGCCATAAAGATGGATATAATCTTCACGAACAATGGTTTCAATATAAAAATTATAGGATTTAACGTCGGAACTTCTTATTTGTTCCAGATTTTTTTTAGATAGGAATATTTTATATCCCACTGAATTGACATTGAGTATTATTGCATCTTCAAAAATATGATCAATGTTACCAGATAATTTTGCAAACATTCTAGATTCCTTTAGCTATTATTAATACCAAAATTAAAATATTTTGCTTAAATGCTGCATTATAGATGAATTTTAGTATAACTCCTAGAAAAATATTTATCTAGAAGTTATGGCATTTATTAAGCAGTGGCAGCTTCTTTATCTTTAAGTTTTTTTCTGATATTTTTGGTGGCTTTAACCATATTTTCTAATGCTGGTTTAACCTCTTCCCAATTTCTAGTTTTTAGACCACAATCTGGGTTACTCCAAATTTGATTTTTATCAAGAACATCAAGAGCTTTTTCTAATAAATGCTCCATTTCTTGGGTTTTTGGAATTCTAGGACTATGAATATCATAAACACCTGGACCAACCTCATTAGGATATTTAAATTCAACAAAAGCATCTAATAATTCCATTGCCGATCTTGAAGTCTCAATCGATATAACATCGGCATCCATATCGGCAATAGCGTTAATAATATCATTAAATTCAGAATAACACATATGAGTGTGAATTTGCGTACTATCCTTAATGCCAGAAGAAGATATTTTAAAGCAATCAACCGCCCATTTTAAGTAAGAAGCATGATCTTCATCACGAAGTGGCATGGCTTCTCTAAAAGCAGGCTCATCAATTTGAATAATATCAATACCAGCCTTTTCAAGATCACGAACCTCATCACGAATAGCAAGAGAAATTTGTTTACAAGTGGCAGAAACAGGCTGATCATCCCTAACAAAAGACCATTTTAACATAGTAACAGGGCCAGTTAACATTGCTTTAACCTTCTTTTTAGTTAAGTTTTGAGCAAAGGCAGACCATCTTACAGTCATTGGTTCTGGTCTTGAAACATCACCAAAAATAACAGGTGGTTTAACACATCTCGAACCATAGCTTTGTACCCAACCATTTTTGGTAAAAGCATAGCCATTTAATTGTTCGCCAAAATATTCTACCATGTCATTTCTTTCATATTCACCATGAACTAAAACATCAATATCAACATCTTCCTGCCATTTAATTGCTTGTTTAGTTGCATCTTCTAAGAATTTTTCATATTCAGTGGCAGAAATTTCACCTTTTTTGAATTTAGAACGATATTGTCTAACTTCAGTAGTTTGAGGGAAGGAACCAATAGTAGTAGTTGGTAAAAGTGGGAAATTATAATATTCTTTTTGAATTTTATTTCTTGTATTAAAGTCGGAATCTCTATCGGCATTTTTAAGGTCAAAATTATTATGTCTTTCCTTAACTTCGATATTATGAATTAATTTTGATTCATCTCTTGAAGAAATAGCGTTGTAATTTTCTTCAATTTGTGCAGAATATTTATCCTCACCTTCATTAGCAATTTTGGTTAATAAGCTAACCTCATGTAATTTTTGTTTACCAAAAGCTAACCAAGATTTTAACTCAGGGCGTAAATTATCTTCAACATCTAAATCAACTGGTACATGAAGTAATGAGCAAGAAGGAGCAATGATGATTCTATCGGAATCTATTACTTTTTTAGCTTTATTAATTTGTGCTGTTAGTTTTTTAATGTCAGCTTTCCAAATATTGCAACCATTAACCAAGCCCAAAGAAATAACCTTATCCTTAGGAAGAGATTGTAAAATATTATCAAGCGCTAATTCTGATTTTGTTAAATCAAAATGTAATCCCGCAACTGGCAATTCTAAGGCAAATTTAAGATTATCTCTCAAGTCAGAAAAATAAGTTGTAGTTAATAATTTTGCATCAGTAATGTTACCTAAAAATTCATAAGCTTTATTATAAGCTGTTTTTAACTCATCAGTTAAATTGGCTGTAGCTAAAAATGGCTCATCAATTTGAATCCAATTAGCGCCATTAGTAACTAATTTATCAATAATTTGCTTATAAGTAGCCAATAAATCATCTAAAAGATCAAATTTATTCACCCCATCATATGATTTACCAAGTAAAAGGAATGAAACAGGGCCAATAATAACAGGACGAGTATTAATACCTAAATTTTTAGCTTCCAAATATTGATCAATAATTTTAGAAAAAGAAAATTGAAATTTGGTATCTTTAGTAAATTCAGGAACAATATAATGATAATTTGTGTCAAACCATTTGGTCATTTCCATTGCTACAACATCCTTCGTGCCATCTTGACGACCACGAGCCATAGAAAAATATAAATCAAGATCAATATCTTTGCCAGCCTCATGCTCATATCTTTTTGGTACAGCACCAACTGTTGCAATCATATCAAGAATATGATCATAAAAAGAAAAATCATTAGAAGGAATATAATCAATATTCGCATCTTTTTGTAACTCCCAATGGGTTTTTCTTAAATTTTTTGCAGTATTTTGCAATTCATCCGCTGTGATTGCTTTTTTCCAGTATTTTTCAACTGCTCTTTTTAATTCCCTATTCAAGCCAACTCTTGAAAAACCTAAATTTGCTGATTTTACCATTTTTATTATTATATTCAATTCATAAACTAGTTTGACAATATTATTTTACCTTATTAAAAAAACAAGAATATTCGATGAATTTAATTGCTATTAATCATACCTTCTTACAAAATGAGACCTTTGCAATTGCATTTTCTGATCAAACTACTTCAATTGCAAAGGTCTTGCAAATATCAAAATATTCTTTAAATTTTATTAAATATGACTCAAATTTTTAATAATATAATTATAATTGGTCTTGGTCTTATTGGTGGTTCACTTGCCATGGCAATTAAACAAAAAAAATTAGCAAAACAAATTTTAGCCCATAATCGCAGTGAAAAATCATTGGATTTTGCGTTAAAAAATCAAATTATTGATGGTAAATTTAATTTTGACCAAAATTTAACAAAAAATGATTTAATTATTATTGCCGCACCACTTTTTGCTTATGAAGATATTTTTCAAAAGATTAAAAATTGTCAATATCAAGCTTTAATCACTGATATTGGCTCAGTCAAGCAATATCCTGAAAATTTATATTTTAAAATTTTTAATGAAAAAGATAATTTTATTCCCACCCACCCAATTGCAGGTAAGGAATCTTCGGGAATTGAAAATGCTGATCCTGATTTATTTGATCAAAAAAAATTAATAATTACCAAATTTTGTCAAAATCAACAAAATATTGCCAAAATAAGCCATTTATGGCAAAAAATTGGCTCACAAATTGAGATTTTAGATGTTTATAATCATGATCAAATATTTTGCTTAATTTCTCATTTACCGCAATATATTAGCTTTAAATTTAAGGAGAAGCGGCCAGATAACTTACCACAATCTTTAAAAAAACACTTAAGGATAGAAAATTCAAACCCCAAAATATGGCAAGAAATTTTTAAATTAAATAAAAATAATATTGATAAATATTATAAAATTTTTGAGGATAATTATAATAATATTAATCAAGTCGATATTGACAAATCTTTAATTTTAGAACAATTTACGTCAGAAAAACAGCAAAAATTATTGCAAGAAAGGCTTAAAATTTTAACCGCCTATTTACAAATAGATGATATTAATAAAGCAAAAAAATTTGCTGGTAGCGGCTTTAATGATTTTGTAAATATAAAAACTTGCATTAGGTTAAAAAATATGATATAATGGATAAATATTAACAAATTTTAAATATTATGGCATTAGATATAGATAAGTTAGCAAAGGCAGTTTGGGGGGGGTGAAGTCGTCCCACCTGCTCCAGCAGAAAATGAAGAGAAATTAAAAGAATATGTAAAACAATTATCAGACAAATTAACAGAAAATCTAAAGGAATACGGCCTTAGTAGTCTAGCTGAATTAAGACCGGAGGATATTGTTGTTTTAATAAATAGAGCTGCTAATGGCAAGGATAGCGGCGGTGCCTTCAAAGACGGAGTTCAAATTGCAGTAGTAGCGGGAAAGACGCTACGAAAGCGGGCAATTTTAATTACAGAATTAGCTTCTGAGGTTTTAGGTGTTGATAAAGATGAACAAATTGATGATGTATTCAGACTAGCAGCCCTTTCTGAAGATAAAGAATTAATACATATACCTAAAGTAGTAGACGATAGTAAAGCATTACAAAGGTCAGGAGGTTACTTACCACAGTTAAAAAACGCCGTCACAAAAAGTACTATTACAGAAGATAATGTAGATGAATTTGTAGATAGGTTAGTAGAATATCGACGTGATCAACAAGCAAAAACATATTATTATGTCTTTCAACATCTTTCTCGCGCCAGAACTCTAGCTAGGGATGATTTTTTTAATATGATGGTTACGGTTTGCAAGGAATATAAGGAATATAATGAGAAGGATGGTACAAATGAGAAGATAACAAGACTATTACTTCAGTCATTTGCAAATCAATATGGCGGTATGTTCTACGATAACGCCTCTAAATCCACAAAAGACGATATATTAGCAGATGCAACTTATGCAGTATTTAAAAGTAAGTCTAAAGCAATAGAGTTAGTACAAGGAGTTCACGAATCTTACGACATAGACAGAATCAACAAACGTCTTGACGACATAGAAAAAAAAGAACGTCTTGACAAAGGAGGTAAGGCGCAACAGGGTGGTCTTGGTATTGAAGGAGGTAATGTAGCTAATTCACTAGATGCACAAGGAAGTGATTTGGCGCCTCCAGCACATACTGTGGGTAGGAGAAGTGATGAACGAGCAGAAGGACATCCAGGCGCAAACAGTAGCGGGAGACAACAAAGTCCAAAACGGAGCGGTTCTAGTAATAGTAATAGTCCTAGTCCTAATCCTTCCCAAGGAAATCGCACAGTGACACCAGGTGGATTTACAATAACAAATATGGCAAAACTAAGTAATGGGGATGGGGATAGAAGATGATAATGAAGTGGTGGGTGATGACGGGATCGAACCGCCGACCTCCTCCTTGTAAGGGAGATGCTCTACCAGCTGAGCTAATCACCCCCAATAGAGGGTAAAATTATATATTTATATTTTAAAAAATCAACTATAAATATTAAAACAATTTAATAATAAAATTATGACGATTAATGTAATGTTTGCAAATTTAGCTTCAAAAACTTGTGCCATACATGATGTTTCAGAATTTATACAAGGTGATATTAGTCGAGAATCTCTTGTTATATTGCATAATGATAATTGGGCAGATGTCGATGTTGAAGGCTTGATAGGAGGATTGGATGGATTGCGTTCTAAAGTTGTAGGTAATTTGATGGCTATTATACCAGAAGAAAAAAAAGATTATATTCCTCAATTAATTAAATTAGGATATTCAGTTATAGTTGACGATGTAAGTTACCTGACGGATTTTGGTAATAGAGAAACATTTATTACAGTCGATAATGCACTTAGACAAGCACAAGATAATGGAATTTCCTGCACTATTGGTCAGCCGGAATTTCATTTTGCAGAAGATGATCCTAAGCAATATTTTAAGCATTTTCTAGAATTTGCTGCTTATGGTGGTGATAATGAGGCGGTTAACAAATATTGGGAAGAATTAAAGAGAAAATTTGGATTAGAAGGCAGTGGCGATAATATAAAAGCTATTAGGGAAAAATTTGGACTAGATGCAGTAGAATATAAGGACTTAATTTTAGAAGATAAGACTATAAATACAGGGCTTGCTAGGCAATATTTAGAAAAAGAATATAACATAACAGAACAAAATACAATTTATAAACCAAAAATTACATGTACTGGAAAATTAGTTGAAGATAAAACAAATGGTTATTATTTATGTATAAAATCAAATGGTTTAGAAGAAGAATTTAAAGAGGGTAATGGAGTAAAAACAGTTTTTCATTTTTCAAAAGATGAATTCGCAGCTCTTGAGAAAAATGCAAATGATATAAATATTAGTAATATTGGTCAAGTTGCTGCGATAAATCCAAGATTGGCTGCTGCCATAGGTGAGACTATCCATCAAATGAATAATATTCATAAAGGTAATCAATACAAGAAACAAGAAGATAAAAAAAAACATGATGATTGTCCAGTTTTTGCCAATTATAATTTGGAACGGGGGGGAATTGGAATGGGTGATCGTCGTCCTAGTGTAAGTCCGAAGCCAGTAGAAGCGAAAATAAGAGTAGGAGAAGGCACACTCAGCATATGACCCTATAATATTATATCCCTTCTAATTTTTTACATAAATTGAGGCAATTTTGTAATAAATAAGCAATTGTCATTGGACCAACGCCACCTGGTACTGGTGTAATGGCTTTGGCAATTTTGGAGCAATTATCAAAATCAATATCGCCAATTAATTTGGTTGTACCATCATTTTTTGTAATGCGGTTAATGCCAACATCAATTAAGATACTATTTTGATGAATCATATCTGCTGTTACCAAGCCTGCAACACCAGTGGCCGAGATAATAATATCAGCATTTTGACAGAGAAATTTAAGATTGCGGGTTTTGCTATTGGCAATTGTAACAGTGGCTTTTTTATGCATTAAGAGCCGAGATAATGGCATTCCAACAATATTGGAAGAGCCGATAACTAGGATATTTTTACCAGTAATGTCAGGCTCAACTGTTTCAATTAAATGTAATGAGCCAATGGCGGTACAAGGTATTATTGCTTGATCAATTTTGCCAATGGTTAATTTACCAACATTAATAATATGAAAGCCATCTACATCCTTATCAGGGTTGATAGTTTCTATCACCTTATCACTATTAATATGTTGCGGTAGGGGTAATTGCACTAAAATAGCATGAATTTTAGGATCATTGTTCAGTTTTGTAATTTGGGATAATAGATCTTTTTGGCTAATATTATTTGGAAGGGTAATTTTTAATGAGTTTATTCCAATTGCTTTGGCTTGTTTTTCTTTGGCGCTAACATAAATATTACTAGCAGGATCGTCACCCACTAAAATAACTGCAATTGTTGGGGTAATATTATATTGTTGCTTAATTTGCTGCACTTCTTGCGCAATATTTTGCTTTAGGTTATTTGCTATTTTTTTACCGTCAATTATTTTTACTGTCATTATTTATATTAATTTTGGTATTATTCTTTTCTTGCCATTCTTTAATTTTGGCATGATTGCCAGATAATAAAATATCTGGAACTTTGTGATTTTTCCATTCCCTTGGTCTAGTATATTGTGGATATTCTAAAAAATCATCATTAAATGTTTCTTCATTTAATGAATCATGATTACCTAAAACCCCATAAATATTGCGCAAAATGGCGTCAATCATGGTAAGTGCTGGTAATTCACCACCTGATAATATGTAATCTCCTATTGAAATTTCTTCCATTTTATATTCTGTAATAACGCGATGGTCAATACCCTCATAACGGCCACAAAGAATAGAAATTTCAGATTCTTGACTTAAATTTTGTGCCATTTTTTGATCAAATTTTTTACCTTTTGGTGATGTAATAATAAATTTATTCTTATGGGGATTAAATTTTTGAGAATCAATGGCATTGCCAATAATATCAGGGCGTAAAATCATGCCAGCACCGCCACCAAAAGGGTAATCATCAACATCTTGGCGCTTATTATTGGCAAAATCACGAATATTAACAAGATTTAATTGACAAATATCTTTTTCAAAAGCACGAGAAATAACGCCACAAGATAAGTAGGAGGAGAAAATTTCTGGAAAAAGGGTAAAAATGTTAATTTTCAATTTATTTTTTTATCAAATATTTAAAAATCTTTTCTAAATCGGCTCTTTTAGTTTCAAAGTCAGTTATTTTAAGGCCTGATTGATTTAAAATATCAAGAATTTTATAAAATTCTATGTCACAAGATTTATAGTTGATGGCTATCTTGTTATTATTGATTAAATTAGCGGATAATTTAGAAGATATAATATCTGGAATTTTGGTAATTTGATCAGCAATATCAATAATTATTTCCCTTTCATCTAGGGAGTTCATTAAGTTGGATTTTTTATCGCATTTAATGACTGAACCATTATCGATGATAGCAATTTGGTCGCATAATTCTTCTGCTTCTTCTAAATAATGAGTGGTTAAAATAATGGTAGTTTTTTGTTCCTTATTAAGTTTTTTAATATAGGACCAAAGATTATCGCGCAATTCTACATCAACACCTGCTGTTGGCTCATCCAAAACTACAATTTGAGGATTATGTACTAATGATTTTGCTACTAGGAGTCGTCTTTTCATACCCCCGGAAAGCGATCTGGGTTTGGCAGTTATTTTATCTTTTAGTCCAAGCGCTGTTATAATTTCTTCAGTTTTACGATCTCTTTTTTGAACACCATAATAGCCAGCATAAATTTCTAATGTTTCAAAAACATTAAAAAATGGATCAATGAAAAGCTCTTGAGGTACTATGCCAATTTCTTTTTTGGCTTTATTTGGTTCTTTTTCAATGTTAAAACCGCAAATTTCTACCATGCCTGAAGTTTTTTTAACTAAACCGGCCATAATATTGATAATGGTAGATTTGCCAGCACCATTAGGGCCCAAAAGACCAAAGAATGACCCCTTTTCAACTTCTAAATTAATATTTTTTAGAGCGATTTTTTCAGATTTCTTACCTTTATTGTAGGTTTTTTGAAGATTTTTAATATTAATTGCAAAATTACTCATATTTGTTAAAATGAATGTATTGGATCAATGATATTTTCATTGGTTAATTTTTTTAAATATTGATCCATAGTTGTCATTCCAAATTTTGACCCTGTTTCAATAGATGAGTGAAGATTATGAATATTATTACTTCTAATTAAATTTTGTATCGCTGAAGTTGCAACCATAATTTCAAAAGCTGCACATCTGCCACCTTTTTTCTTTTTAACTAATTTTTGACATATCACGCCTTTTAAAGAAAGTGATAACATGGAACGAACGGTGTTTTTGTCATTTTCAGGAAAAACATCAATAATTCTATTAATTGCTTGATAGGATGAGTTAGTATGTAGGGTTGCAAATACTAAATGACCAGTTTCAGCGGCGGTAAGTGCTAATCTCATAGTTTCAAGATCTCTGACCTCGCCAATTACAATAATATCAGGATCTTGACGCATAGAATGTTTAAGAGCGTGGGAAAATGACCGGGTATTTTGGCCAATTTCAATTTGTTCAATTAAAGCTTTTTCGCTATCATGGATATATTCAATTGGATCTTCTATTGATATAATATGTTTTGTAAAATTATGATTAATATATTCTATCATCGCGGCTAATGTGGTTGACTTTCCTGAGCCTGTAGCGCCAGAAACGATAATTAAGCCCTTTTCTAGGTGGCACAATTTTTTGAAAGTTTCGGGAGCCATTATTTTTTCTAAAGATAGAATATTATTTTTTAAGCAACGAAAACTAATAGAGGGGCCATTAATATTGTGGAAGCAGTTAATTCTAAAACGATAATCTTTATTATATCTAAAAGAATAATCAACTTCATCGCCGCTGATAAATATTTGGAATTTTTCTTTTGATAATATTTTTTTGGCAGATTCATTGATAAATTCAGGAATGGATTTTTCCCACCCAATTTTAACCAAATCACCATCAACCCTAACTGTTGGGACATTATTGGAGGATAGGTGTAAATCGGACCCGTTTTTTTCAATTGTTAATCTTAGAAATTTTTCTATCATTTAATTTATCATCTTTATTTTATAAGAATCTGTTAGAAAGCTAAAAATTAGAATTTTGCTAAATGCATATTTTAGTTTTTCGACAGACTCCTATAGCTAAATTTAAAATTTAGTCATTATTTAAATTATCTTTTAAATTTTCAATCTCTTCTAGTGGCTGGATAGGAAATTCGACATCGGGACATTGCCCACCATTTGAGGTGAAGGAATCAAGAAAATTTTCATCACCTAATAGGGCGTCAAATGTAGCTTTAATAAGGTTGAACATAATATCGATAAAATATCCAATAAATTCCTGACCTGCATCAATAAATTGGAAGGTTATCTGGTAGTAATTTGACTCATTATTATCAAATAATAAATCTAATATTGTTGTGGGACAAATTGCCCCTACATGAAGCATAATAAAAATAACAGTTAGAGATAAAAATATGGTAGGTATAAAACCATAAAATAACACTAGGGCAGTTATAGGAACTCTTCGAAATAAATCGACAATAGATGAAAACATTATTATAATATTATTTTTCTAAACATTTTGTTGGTCTGGTAAAATCACCAAAATGATGATTTGGCATTAAATCATGAAGCATATATTTAAAGAAATTTGCTATTTGATCAATGATATAATAAATAAATTCCTTTCCAGAATTGATAAATTGTTCAAAAGCAAGATATCTTTTAGTTGGCTCATAATCTTCATCTATATCAAATAAAATTGCCAAAACTTGGTCTGGACATAATAATTCAGTTGAAAGGGTAATAAAGGATAAAACAAAAATCACTGATAAAATAGGAATTAATGTTTTAAGTAAATATAATGCTAAATGCGGAAATTTATCTAGTAAATTATTGAATTTATTGTTCATTTTAGATAGCTTAAAGCTTTTTGAGTTAAAATTCTACCTCTTGGTGTTTTATCAATAAAGCCTATTTGTATTAAATAGGGTTCAATTGTGTCGCAAATTGAGTCTTTTTCATCGCTAATTCCTGATGCGATTGTGTCAATACCAACCGGCCCTCCATTATAATTAGTTAGGATGAAGTTTAAATATAAATGATCAGATATATCAAGACCTATATTGTCAATTTCTAATTTTTTTAGAGATTCATCAGCAATTTGTTCATTAATAATATCTTCTTTAGCAAAAGATGCAAAATCACGAACTCTTTTTAAAAGGCGAATTGCAATTCTTGGTGTTCCTCTAGATCTTTTGGCGATTTGAGTGGCGCCATCATCTGTTATTTGTAAATTAAGAATTTTGGCATCTCGAATGACAATTTCTTGCAATTCGTCAATTTCATAAAAATTTAATCTTAAAGGTATGCCAAAGCGGTCACGCATTGGGTTACTTAAAAGGCCAATTCTAGTGGTGGCAGCAACTAATGTAAATCTGGGTAAGTCAATTTTAATTGCCCTTGCTGCTGGCCCCTCACCGATTATTATATCAAGTTTAAAATCTTCCATTGCTGAATATAGAACCTCTTCAATGGCAATATGTAAACGGTGAATTTCATCAATAAATAATACATCACCTTCTTGTAGATTGGTTAAAATTGCCGCTAAATCACCGGATTTTGAAATCATGGGGCCAGAGGTTGATTTAAATCCAACCCCCATCTCATGGGCAATAATTTGTGCTAAGGTTGTTTTTCCAAGACCTGGAGGGCCGTAAAATAGGGTATGATCAAGAGAATCGGAGCGGTTTTTTGCTGATTCAATAAAGATGGTAAGATTTTCTTTAATTTTTTTCTGCCCTAAGAAGTCTTTTAGATATAGGGGTCTTAAGATGTTTTCTTGATTTTTATCTTCCTCTTTAAGTTCGGAAGTTAATGTTTGATGATTTTGATCTTTCATTATGATGCCATTTTTTAAAAATTTTATTACTATTATAACAATATATCAATATTAATATTGCATCTTAACAAAAAATTTGATATAATAAATATATCAATTACTATCTGAAAATAAGAATGTTAATCTTCTTCCTCCTTCTTATTTTTAAATAAGAATTGATGGTTTATTAATTTTAATTATATTAGCCATGACTCGTAAAATTCTATTATCTTTTATTACTTCTTTTTTATATATATCAACATCTTATGCTAATTGCTTTGAGGTCTCAGATAAGGGTGTTAGGTTTTTTAGTAGTGCAGCTGATGGTTGCAATAGTAATGATCCATTGGTATTTTATTCTAAATCACAAAATATTCCCAATCATTTAAATAATTTTAAATCAATAGCTGCTGGTTATAGTGATAATGGTTATTCTATGCATTTTAATGTTGATAAAAAAGGCGCCCCCGCTGCTGAGCAAACTTTATTTTCTTTCTATGAAAATACTTCAGGAGGTCTTCCTGTTGCTTTGGCTGGAATTAAATCTAATGGTGAGTTTTTTTATGTTCATGGTGCTGATTCTACAAGCACCAATGGTCTTTCTGTAGCTATTGCTGATGATGCTAATTTTTCCCTTCCTCATTCTGTGATAATTGTATATGATCAAAGAAGAGAAAAATTAATCATTAATATTGATGGCGTAGATAATATTGCTACCAATATTGATCCTATTGAGGTTACAAAGATTGCTAGAATGGAAATAGGAGAAAATTTTTCTGGCGTAGTCAATAATTTTAAAACATATGCCACAAGAATGTCATCTATTCAAAGAAAATCTACCGCAGAAATATTACATAATAATAAATATTAAAATTTCATTGATGGGGCGGTACTTTTTGTTGGGTCATTATTCATTATCATGCTATTATTATAAACACAGACAATATCATTACCGCTTCGCAATGTAAATTGTGATGTGACGATTTCGGCTATAATATATGACCCAGAAACTCTGTAATTAATCATTGATTCATATCCTGCTGAATCAACAGTATAAATTGCAGGAGCTTCCCCATTAGTTTTACTAAATTGAAAATAAGTAAATTCACCATTGTCAAATACCTTAATTGGGGCAATAATTCTGGCTCCAGTAAATTCATAATTAAAGTTATAATTTGCAATTTTGCGCATATCAGGCTCATCCGATGGTAGTGATTTTGGAAAATTAACAATATTTTGGCTAGCTTCATCAGGATAGATAAATTTTACTACAAAAACTAAATTTTCATCATTGATATTTTTAGCTTCACGACCAACTAATTCAAAGTGATAAACTTTGCCACTACTAGTAAAAACAGTCATGTTAGTTTCGGCGTTATTTTCAATAGGTTTTAAAAATAAGCGATTACCAGATGCTTCATACATCCACAGATTAGAATTACCCATGGTAACTAATGATATAGTGTCACTTTCAGAAAATTCTATAAAACCAAGATAGGTGTAGTGTCCGGTATATCTATATATTTCATTAGGGTTATAGATGAATGATCTGAATTTTTTTTCACTACCTAAGAATCTAGGTTCTTGAGCCCCATATGAGTTATTTATTTGGATCAATAATGTGGCGATAATAATTAATATTTTTATCATTTAACTTTTAAATTTATAAAATTATTGACAGTAAAGTCTAATTCTTTTTTTAATGTACCGGATTTTTTATTAATACCAGAAAAAGAGAAGAATATTCTAGCTTTCTTTTTAGTAACGCTAGTTTTATTGCCTATATATCTGGTAATTTTATAATTAACAACAGCCTCTTTAGCCAAGCTAATATAAAGAAAATCTTGCGCTATTTTAAGTAGATTTTTATTTTCCTCCTTCTCAAAAGCAACCGATATAATATCAACCTTATTATATGAATCTTTACCAAAAAATCGAACTGGACTTAATGGATTTGTTCTATCAAAATATTTTTTAAAATTTCGATATTCTTTAGATGATGAGTTATTTCTAATAAATTCTAACTTATTATTAATATCATTGATATTTGCTGTTCTAAAATCATATGATTCTCTTTGGGTGATGTAATTTTCGATTAAATATCTTGCCACCATCTCATTAATTGAAATTACGTCAGTATCATATGGTTTTCTTAGGCTTTTAATAGCGGGGTAATATATGGATGAATCTTTGGCATTAACCATTATTGGTAGAGGTTGCTTAATTGGTAGTAATTTTATTATTTCTTCACTTAAAATATAAAGTATGGAGCTGGTAAATAATAAAATAATAATCAAAAAAGTTCTATGGCATTTAGGCGATATATAGGATAATAGATAGTAATTTACCGAATCTTTAAAAAACATCTTTTTTTCGACCATGGTTGTAACATAGTCATTATATATTTTTTTTTGTTCTTGGTTAAATTTATTACTCATATTTTTTGTTAGATATTATATCATAACATTGATTTATTTTGACCTTATTAAAGGAGCGAAAAACCACAGAAGTACCACCAAAAAATGGATAGCTACCAATTGCAACCTCAGGAAATTGATTCTGTAAATCAGATAAATCTTTGGCTATGAAGCTTTCAGTAACATTTAGACTAATTTCCTTTGATATAATCTTATCGCCAAAATCTAAAAATTCCAATGAAGAATTAAACATGGCGCGCATTATTTTTGGCACCCCTGCCATTACTATGATATTTTCTATCATAAATCCAGGTGCGGATGTTACTGGATTATTAAGTAATTTGGCTTTTGATGGCAAAATTGCCATTTTTAATCTGGCTTTATTAATGTTATTTTTACCATAATGATCAATTAATATTTGCTCGGCCTTTTTGTTGAGGATTAATTTATCATTTAAAGCCTTAGCTATGGAATCGATAGTAACATCATCATGAGTTGGTCCTATGCCACCAGTTGTAAAAATATAATTATATTGATCCTTAAGATTGATAACAGCTTCTATTATTTTTATTTCATCATCGGGAACAATAATAACTTCTTTTAGATTAATTCCAAGATTTGTAAGGTTAGTTGCTAAAAAATTTAAATTCTCATCTTTAGTCCTTCCTGAAAGAATTTCATCTCCTATCATAATATAGGCGGCTGTTATTATTTTAGTCATAATTTTATTAAAAAAGTTACTTTAAAGCCCGGAAATGAATTTTAAGAGACCTTTTTGTAATTGAAGTGTTTGATTCTATTAGAAAGTCAATGCAAAGGTTTCTTTAATATTAAAAAGATTTTATAGAACTTCATTTTAAAGTAAAATAAAATAGTGATTAGGTAAATTTATATGTTGAAGTATTCTGTACCCACCAAAGTGCCAACTTAAAGTTATGTGTATGTTGTGATAGGAGGTAACTTGATTGGCATTTTATATGTTGAAGAATCCCGTACCCCACCAAGCCACCTTTGGTGTCTTGACTAGGGATCGTTAATTTAATTGTGTCTTTTAATTATTCCCTTCACCTATCTTTTTCCAATTTTTGAATAAATGAACTGAATATTTTTGCCAGTTCTTTTCTTCAAAATCCTTTATAACTACAAATATATAATCCAGCAATCTATTTTCTTTTTCGAAGGATAATTTATTTTTTGTAGCCTTTCTTATTTGTTTATTAAGATTTTCTATTCCATTTGTTGTATATATAGATCTTCTTATTTCTTTATCAAATTTAATATAAGAGAAGTAATAATCTACAATTCCTTCTTTAAAATAATTGTTAATATTTGAATATTTAGATTTCCACTTATTAATAAAGGATTCTAGCTTATTTTTTGCATTTTCTATTGTTGAAGATTCATCAAAATTATCAAATATATGTTTTAAATCTTCAGCCATTTCTGCTTTTTCTTTTGGTCTTGTTTTTAGTAATATTTGCCTCTCTTTATGAATTACGCATTTTTGAAAAATTGATGTGGTTACCTTTTTCCGGACACCCAATTTAAGCAGATGTTGAATATTTTTTCAAGTATATGTTTCTTTTTTCGAATTCAACTGGTGCTAGATAATTATTAGCAGAGTGAATTCTTATTCTATTATAGAAAACCTCAATATATTCAAATATTATATTTTTTGCTTCCTTTCTATTTTTAAAATTATGATGATGCGTTAATTCAGTTTTCAGGGTATGAAAAAATGATTCTGCAACAGCATTATCCCAGCAATTACCTTTTCTACTCATACTTTGGATAATGTCATGATCTTTTAAAATATCTCTGTGAGATTCAGAATCATATTGACTACCCTGATCAGTATGATAGATCAACCCCTTTTTAGGTTTTCTTTTAAATAATGCTATTGTTAAAGCATCATTAACTAATTTTGATTTCATATTATCAGACATAGACCAGCCAATGATATTTCTAGAATAAAGATCAATTACAGTTGCTAAATATAACCATCCTTCCTGGGTTGGAATGTAGGTAATATCACCAACCCAATATTTATTTGGAACTAAACAATCAAAATTTCTATTTAATAAATTAGGTGAAATTGGTTTATTATGTTTAGAATTAATAGTAATCTTGAATTTTCTCTTGGTTTTACAAGAAATATTTGCCAATCTCATCAATCTAACAAGCCTTTTTCTACTTATAAAAATATTTTCTTCTTCTAATTTTTTTAAAATTCTACGAGAACCATAAATATTACGATTTTGAATAGAAATTTCTTTTATTTTACCCATTATTTTCATATTCTCCTTATCCCTATCACTAATAGAATAGTTTAACCACTCATAATATCCACTACGAGAAACTTTCATAAAATTACACATTTTTGTAATTGAAAATTGATTCCTGTTAGATTTAATCCACGCATACTTTATTGGGATTGTTTGGCAAAGTATGCGGCAGCCTTTTTTAGCAAATCCCTCTCTTGCTTAACAATTGATAACTCCTTCCTTAACTTTTTTACTTCTTCAAAATGACACTCACTATTTTTTACCATATTATTATTAGATTTTTTAAAATTTGACTCCTTACCTATCCAAGTATGTAAAGTACTAGGATTAATACCTAAATCTCTAGCAGTTTGAGCTATAGGCTGATCCGACTCAAGAGCTAATTTTACAGACGAAACCTTAAATTCTAAAGAATATTTATTATGTTCCCTTTTCGACATATTTTATTAAATTAATGATTAAAAAACTGTCCGGAAAAAGGTAACCACATCATTATCTAATTTTTCTATTTCTTGTTCAAAATTAAATTTTTCAAAAATTTCACGAGCTTTGGGAGATAGCCCATTGATATAGGATATTAAATTACGAGCAATGTTGTCAGAATCACCAAGCAATTTATTAAAATCATATTTACTGGTATTGTACAAAGGCTGCTCTCTATCTTTTGAGGCAGTACGACCCAATATTTTATGAATAGCATCTTCGCTATGACCTTGCGCCTGAAGCTTCTCGTATTGTTTTAATACCTCATCTTTTGTAGATAACAAAACGCAATCCATTCTACGAAGAATAGTCATTGGCAACATAACTCGCCTATATTGTGGCGGACGATACGGGCCACGCAATTTATTAGCTATGTTCCAAATAAAACCTATTAAATTTTCGTGATTATTGGCCATAATTTTCCTATTTAGTTTTTTCCTGTTTCTTAATCCAATTATCAATTTCACTCTTCCTAAATCTCCAAGCATTACCAACTTTAAACCCCGGAACCTTCTTTTCTGATGCAAAGCGATAAGCTGTTTTTTCTGCTATCTTGAGATAGTCAGCCAACTCTTTCATTGTCATTATGTCGTTATTATCAATGATGCTCATGGTTACCCTGCAATATGTTTTGTTGAATTAAAAAATTTCTTATATAGAATAGGATAGAAAATAATAGAAAACAAGAGAGGAATGAAATTAAAAAATATTTGCTCCTTAAAATTATGTGCTTGAGCACTCAGTGAAACAAAAAAATAAATTAGAATAAAAATTATAAAATGATTAAAAATAGGTATTTATTTCACATTATTCTCTTACCAATAGTTTTTCTTATTGGAGCTTGTGCTCCTAATTTTACCGAAGGTAACCTTGTTTCATTTAACAATGGAGAGTTTAAGAATAATCTAAGACATGAAGTTATAAAAATAGATGATGATGAAATAAATAACTATTATATAGCAGTTCAGATTCCTGAAGATTTTATTCAAAATAGCTACTCTAGAAGAAGTAAAGATTCGATTGTTGACGAGTTTGTTTATGAGCCAACATATTCTCGTTTAAGTTGGGATAGAATGTTAATTATTGCCAAAGATTTTAAAGTTAACATCAAAAAAGATAACTTAGATTATTATTTTTCGAGAAGAGATAACTATATAATGAAAAATTTTAAACCTTATAAAAGGTT
This sequence comes from Rickettsiales bacterium, assembly GCA_028040005.1. Taxonomy (GTDB): domain Bacteria; phylum Pseudomonadota; class Alphaproteobacteria; order Rickettsiales; family UBA1997; genus CAJQHK01. Next base: position 1,820 of record JAOFKK010000001.1, on the reverse strand, counting down.
AGTTACAAAAGATTTAGCTTTAGGAAACTTTGATACGATAACAGTATCTTACGAAAAGCCTTGCAAGCCGAACATAAAGCAAATTTGCCTACCGGGGCAAAAAGCCTTTTCTACGATGATGATATTTAGAGGTAAAAATTATTTCTGGTCTATCGAATATTTATTAAATATCCCTCATAATAATAGCAAAAAAAAATCTATGGAAATGATCAATAATGCTAAAAAATATATGAAAAATTGTTGTCAGTTTTTCTCTGTAAAAAAAGATTTGTTTCCAAAAGATGTTGATAAAAAGGAAGTGGTTAAAAAATTTTTAGGTCAAAATGAAATCTAGCAAGATATTAAATCATCCTATTCAAATTTTATGCAATCTACTCTTAATCACATTAATTGGTATTTTTGCTTGCAAAACTTCATTTGCCACTACCAATGATCAAATAATACTGCAACAAGAACAAAATCAGCAAATAAGACAAAAAATAGAAGAAGAGGAAAGAGATAGAAAAATATTCGAAAAAAGAAAAAGCAAAGATCTTAAAATAAAGCTGCCTGAAGAATTCACAGAAAAACCTGAAAAGAAAATTGATAAAAAATTTGCAGGCAAATGCTTTAAATTAAAAGAAGTAGTAATAGAAAATTCAGAGATTTTCTCAAAAAGAAAAATTAATAAAGTTATTAAAGATTTTATTGGTCAGTGTATAGAGCCTACACTTCTAAATAATATTACCAGAAGAATTACTAATTTTTATATAAAAAAGGGTTATGTAACTAGTAAGTCCTTTGTTAACCCTCAGGACATATCAACAGGAATTCTTAAAATATATATAGTTGAAGGGAAATTAGAAAAAATTAATTTTGATAAAAATCTTCAAAGCAAATTAGAGATATTTAATAAATCTAGAAAATTAACAGCCTTTGGTAATCTAGAAGGTAAGATATTTAATATTAGAGATATTGAGCAAGGATTATCGCAATTAAATAGATTGGATGGAAATAATGTCGTTATGGATATATTGCCTGGCAGCAAAGAAGGATTTTCTTCCGTAGTAATTAAAGGTAAAATAAAAAAAAGACCAGTAGTTGGTTTTGGATACAATAATTCAGGACAGAAATCAACTGGTGAAAAAAGAAGAAGAGCTAGTATAAACCAAAATAATATCTTGGGTTTAAATGAAAGTATCTATGCTAGCTATACAAAAGATAATGAGCATAATGATAAAGAAAAATACTCAAGAAGTAAATTTATTGGAATTACAGTTCCTTTTGGATATTGGGAATCTGGATTATCTTATGGTGAATCAAGATATTTAAGTACAATCACCTCAACTAACAACAGTATTAAAAGTAGTGGTTTTAATAAGAGCAGAACATTTCATGTGAAAAGAAAAATTTACAGAGGTCAGGTTCATGAATTTTCCCTTATGACAAAATTGGATTTATACGACATAGCTAGTTTTTTACAAGGATCAAAAGTCCCTACTGGATCAAGAAAACTATCAATAATTAGACCCGCTTTTGAACATACCATAAATAGTAGCAAATATGGGTATTTTAGCTATGTATTATCTTATATAAGAGGTCTTTCAATTTTTGATGCCAAAAAAGATGAGGCTGGAATAGATGGATTAACACCGAGAGCCCAATTTACAAAATATAAGTTTTCTGGCAGATATTATAAGCATTTACCAATAAAAAGACACAAATTTTATCTAATGAGCTCTCTTGAGGCTCAATACTCACCCCACTCGCTATTTTCCTCTGAGCAAATCTTTATTGGAGATCAATATTCAGTAAGAGGATATAAAGATAAATCTGCTGCC